>NZ_JBEPBI010000336.1:0-6739 GCF_040299045.1 Streptomyces sp. NPDC001027 | reverse complement strand
GTGTTGCGCGCGTACTGGAACTCCGGCGTGCCCTCCTCCAGCACCGCGAGCTGGTCGAAGAACAGTTTCGACAACTTCCGCGCGTCCTTCGGCGCCACCTGCGAGGGGCAGGCGATGTCCGGCAGGTCGTAGGCCTGCCTGTCCGTCGACGTCGCGCTCCTGAGCGTCATGACCTGTTCCCTCCCGCACCGTAGAGGCCACTCGCGGCGCCGGCCGAACGCGGTCGGCGCCGTCCCGCGAATACCCCCTTATTCTGCCTCCATGCCTGCCCGCACACGAAATGCGGTCACAGGAATCGGCGGATGGGCACGACGGCCGCCTCGCGCGCCCGCTGCAGCACCGAGCGTCGCTTCCACCGCCCCTGTCGGATCAGGACGGCGGCCCGTACGTCGTCGTCGAAGTGACCGTCGAGGGTGACCGTGAACTTCTCGTCCAGCACGGCGAGCATGATCTCCTCGTCGTGGTCCAGGGAGCGGCGGTTGAAGTTGGTGGAGCCGACCAGGGCGGCGACGCCGTCCACGGTGACGACCTTGGCGTGCATCATCGTCGGCTGGTACTGGTAGATCTTCACCCCGCAGGCGGTCAGTGCCTCGTAGTGGTGCTGGCCGGCCAGTTGGCAGACCCGCTTGTCGGTGTGCGGTCCGGGCAGCAGGATCTCCACCTCGACGCCCCGCCGGGCGGTGGCGCAGAGCAGGTCGACGAAGTACTCGTCGGGTGCGAAGTAGGCGGTGGCCAGGCGGAAGCGGTGCTCCGCCGACTCCAGCACGACCCGGATCAGCGTCTGCATGTCCTGCCAGCCGAAGCTGGCCGAGCCGCGCACCACCTGCACCACCGCGTCGCCCTGCGGACGGTGCTGGACGAAACGGTCGCGCTCGTCGAAGAGTTCGTCGTGGCATTCGGCCCAGTTCTGCGCGAACGCGGCGGCGATGCCGTCCACGGCCGGCCCGCGGACCTCGACATGGGTGTCACGCCACTCGTGCTCGTTGCGGGCGTCCCCGCACCATTCCTCGGCGATGCCGACCCCGCCGGTGAAGGCCGTCTGCTCGTCCACGACGAGGACCTTGCGGTGGCACCGGTGATTCTGCTTCAGCGGTGACAGGAGCAAGGGTCTGCGGAACCAGGCGATCTGCACGCCGGCCTGCTCCATCTCCGCCAGCAGGTCCTTCTCGATGAGTCTGCTGCCGAAGCCGTCCAGCAGCAGCCGTACCCGCACGCCGGCCCGGGCGCGCTCGGCCAGCGCCCGTGCGAAGTCCCGGGCGATGTCCCCCTTCCAGTACACGAAGGTCATCATGTCCACCGTGTGCTCGGCGGACCGGATGCCCGCCAGCATCGCGGGGAAGATCTCGTCCCCGTTGCGCAGAGCGGTGAGCGCGTTGCCCTCGGTCGCCGCGATGCCGATCAGCCGCTCGAGCCGGCGGCGTATGCGCGCGGCGCGCTCCTGCGCGTCCGCGGGCGCCGGGACGTCGGCGCGGAGAGTCGGCTCGGGCCGTTCCTGCGTACTGGTCATGCCTGATCACCTGGCCGGCGCCCGTGGGAGACAGAAGCCGCGGCTCCCGGACCGGCTCGGGACGCGGCGAGCAGCATGTACCCCCAAGTTCCCGCGGCACCCGTCGGCCGGGGCGAGTCGTCCCGCACCGGAGCGGCGCGTGGGCCAACGCCGGACGGGGTACCCGGCCGCGGAGGTGTGTGAAGCGGAGGCGGGAGAGCGGGCATGACGGCGGGAGACATTCGAGCGAGGAGCGCCGCTCCCGGCGCACGGAGAGGGGCCGGGCCGAAGCTCCGTGTACCGCGCGGGACCGGAAACGGGCAGCGCCCTCGACTGCGCTTCGACGGCTGGATCGCGGGGATGGGCACGGCCCACGGGACCCGCCTCGTGCTGGGGCACTGGTCGCGATCGCCGTTCGGGGCGTTCAGCGATGTGATGGTGGAACGGCCCGACGGGGAGCGGCTGCTGTTCGCCCCCACCCGGGAGACGGCGGACTTCGTCAGCGACACCTACGTCTTCGACACCGTGCGGGTCGTCCCGGTCGACGTGAGCGTCGACGGCGACACATGGACGGTGGCGGCCGGCCCGCTCTTCGTGCGGTTCGCCACCGGTCGCCGAGGGCTCCTGGGCGTCCTGCTGCGCGCCGTGCCGGGCCCGCTCGCCCGCCGTCCGGCATGGAGCGCGCTGACCGACGTCCCCGCCCGGGTCCTGCTGCCGGGCGTGCGCACCCGCGGCAGCGCCGGCGGGAACCGCAGGGAGTGGTACGGGGCCCGTGACCTGCGTCCGGTCCGCGCCCTGTCGGCGTCCTTCGGGGGCGGCGACCTCGGCGGCGTCGCGCCGGTCGATCCGCCCGTGCGGTTCGGGTTCGGCTCGGTTCCCCGCGCGCCCGCCCTCACGCGGGTCACGACGACCGTGCGACTCGGCCCCGGGGAGACCGGCCCGTCGTGACCGGCGCCGACCGTCTCTGCACTCGGCCGACGCGCCGGCGGCTCCCGGCGTCGGGCCCCTGACGTCGACGCGGACGTCACCTGGGCGTTTGGACCGTCCCGCCCGTGCAACTCGTCGACGGCAGGCAGGACCCCGCGGGCCGCGCGAACGTCCGAGCGCGCCCCGGGCGGCTCAGGAGGAGGCATGGATGGATCACTCCCGCGTCCCCGTACTGGAGGCTCTGCAGGAGTTCCGGCGCCGCGGTGACGTGGTGTACGGCCCACCCGGCCACAAGCAGGGGTGGGGAGCCGATCCACGGGTCGTCGACGTCGTCGGCGAGGGGGTGTTCGCCTCCGACGTGCTCTCCCTCAACGGGCTGG
This sequence comes from Streptomyces sp. NPDC001027, assembly GCF_040299045.1. NCBI lineage: Bacteria > Bacillati > Actinomycetota > Actinomycetes > Kitasatosporales > Streptomycetaceae > Streptomyces > Streptomyces sp. NPDC001027. The sequence goes on along the minus strand of NZ_JBEPBI010000336.1, from coordinate 3,946 downwards.
ACGACCGCCGGGAATCGCAGGGAGTGCTCACCGAGGCCGAGGAGCTGATGGCCGACGCGGTCGGCGCCGAGCGGGCGTTCTTCTCCACGTGCGGCAGCTCCCTGTCGGTGAAGACCGCGATGCTGGCGGCGGCCGGGCCGGGCGAGAAGCTCCTGGTCTCGCGCAACGCCCACAAGTCGGTGATCGCGGCGGTGATCGTCAACGGCGTGGACCCGGTGTGGGTGCACCCGAAGTTCGACGCCGAGCGGCATCTGGCGCACCCGCCCGAGCCCGACGACGTGCACCGCTCGCTGCGGGCGCACCCGGAGGCGAAGGGGATGCTGCTGATCACGCCCACCGACTGGGGCTCGTGCGCGGACATCCGGGGCGTCGCCGAGGTCTGTCACGCCCGGGACGTCCCGCTGATCGTCGACGAGGCCTGGGGGGCGCATCTGCCGTTCCATCCCGACCTGCCCGCCTGGGGCATGGACGCCGACGCCGACCTGGTCGTCACCAGCGTCCACAAGATGGGCGGCGCCATCGAGCAGAGTTCCGTCTTCCACCTCCAGGGCGACCGGATCTCCCCGGAAGTGCTCAAGCAGCGTGAGGACCTGCTGGGCACCACCAGCTCGTCCTCTCTCGTCTATGCCACGCTCGACGGCTGGCGCCGCCAGATGGCGGAACAGGGGCACGGCCTCCTCGACGCGGCGCTGCGGCGCGCGCTGCGCATCCGCCAGGCCATAGAGGACGTGCCCGGACTGCGTCCGATGGGCCAGGAGGTGGTGGACGAAGGGCTGACGGCGGAACTGGATCTGCTGAAGATCACCGTCGACGTCCGCAAGCTGGGCATCAGCGGCATGCAGGCCGCCGAGTGGCTGCGCGCCCACTGCCATGTCGACGTCGGATCGTCCGACACGTGCCGGATCAGCGCCCAGATCACCCACGCCGACGACGACCGGACCGAGAGCCTGCTCATCGACTCGCTGCGCCGCCTCGCCGACCGGGCCGGCACGCTCGAGTCGCGGCCCGCCGTCCGGCTTCCCGACCCTCAGGCGCTGGAGCTGGAGCAGGCCGTGCTCCCCCGGACCGCGTTCTTCGCCGAGGCCGAGCACGTTCCCGCGGAACGCGCCGTCGGACGGGTCTCCGCCGAGACGCTCAGCCCCTATCCGCCCGGGGTGCCCGTCCTGGCGCCCGGCGAGGTCATCACCCGGGAGGTCGTCGACTACCTGAGGACCGGCGTCGCCGCCGGCATGCTCGTCCCCGACGCCGCCGATCCGTCCCTCGACACGCTGCGCGTGACCGCCCGATAGGGCCACGGCCGATGTCCGCGGCGGAACTGTTCACGTTCGGACACAGCACGGCGAGCCGGGCCGCCCTCGGAGAGCTGCTGTCGGGGGCCGCCGTCGACGCCGTGGTGGACGTGCGGACGGCTCCCGGCAGTCGCCGCGACCCCGATCTGGTCCGGGAACGTCTGGCGCAGTGGCTGCCGGCCGCGGGCATCGCCTACCGCTGGGAGCGCGACCTGGGCGGCTTCCGCCGGCCGGAGCCGTCGTCGCCGGACACGGTGTGGCGCAACGACGCCTTCCGGGGCTATGCCGCGCACACCCGTACGCCGCACTTCCTGGCCGCGATGGACCGCCTGCTGGACCAGGCGGCTCGGACCCGCACGGCCGTCATGTGCAGTGAAGCGGTGTGGTGGCGGTGTCATCGCCGTCTCATCGCCGATTTCGCGGTGGTCGCCCGTGACGTGCCGGTGCTGCATCTGATGCATGACGGGCGGCTGACCCCGCACAGCCCCACCCCGGGCGTCCGCCTGCGCGACGACGGCCTCCTCGTCTACGACGCCCACGACGCGGGACGCAACGCTGCGCCGTCCTGGTGAAGCACACGTCGCCGACGTGTCCCGGCGGTGCGGGCGGGCACCCGGCGGCCGTGGACGTACGCAGTGGTGTGACGTCCTCGCGGCCGCGGTCGTACGTGCCGCGTCCCGGGACACGGCCGGGCTGATCCGGTCGACCGTACAGTGGGCAGTCCGCATTCGTCCGCTTTCGATCCGACCTGTCGCGCCCCCGCCCCCACCCCCGCTCTCACCTCCACTGGACCGTGTATGCACCAGCCGTTCGCCGCCTCGGACGACGCCGACGCCCTGTTCGGTCTCGACGCCCTCGGTCCCCGGCCCGAGGCGGCGAGCACCGGTCGGCCGTCCTTTCGCGACTCCGACGCCGCGCACCGACTGCTGGCCGTGCGGGAGATCCACGCCGAACCCGCGGCTGCGGCCTCTCCGCGCGGGCGGCAGATCATCGGCCGCTTCCCCGGGGCGCGGCTGGTCGAGGTGGAGTCGCACTGGCGCATCCCCGGGCTGCACGGCAACGAGGGCAACGTGGCACGGTGGGTGCGCGTCAAGGGCGAGACGCTGGTCCTCGGTGAGCGCAAGTCACTGAGGACGCGTCCCAACGGCCGGTCCGCCGACTGGATCGCGCCGGGCGCCTCCAACGGCTGCGCGATGTCGTGCGCCTACTGCTACGTGCCGCGCCGCAAGGGATACGCCAACCCGATCACCGTGTTCACCGACATCGACCGGATCGTCGGACACATCGGCCGGCACATCGCCCGGCAGGGCCCGAAGCCCGAGCCGAACCAGTGCGACCCCGAGGCCTGGGTGTACGACGTCGGGGAGAACGGCGACTGTTCGGTGGACGCCCTGATCAGCGACAACACCGCGGATCTCGTGCACGCCTTCCGGCAGTGGCCGACGGCCAAGGCCTCCTTCGCCACCAAGTTCGTCAATCCCGACCTGCTGGCACTGGACCCCCGGGGCCGGACCCGGATCCGCTTCTCCGTGATGCCCCCGGAGGACTCCCGGCTGCTGGACGTGCGCACATCGCCGGTGGCCGAGCGGATCGCCGCCGCCGCCGACTTCCTCGACGCCGGCTACGAGGTGCACTTCAACCTGTCGCCCGTCGTCGTCCGTCCCGGCTGGGAGGAGGCCTGGACGGAACTGCTCGGGCTCCTGGACGACGTCCTGCCCGACCGGGTGAAGCGGCAGGCCGCCGCAGAGGTGATCATGCTGACGCACAACCGGGAGCTGCACGAGGTCAACCTCGGCTGGCATCCTCGCGCCGAGGACGTCCTGTGGCGGCCGGACCTGCAGGAGACCAAACGGTCCGAGAACGGCGCCCTGAACGTCCGCTACGACAGCGCCACCAAGGCGCCGGCCGTCGCACGGCTTCGTGCGCTGGTGGCCGGTCGAGCCCCGTGGCTGCGCATCCGCTACGCGTTCTGAGCCGCGCCCGCGGTGAACGCGGGTGAACGGGGACGGGCCGACGACCGTATCCACGGTCGACACCGCCGACGAGCCCGCCGCAGCGTTCCCCTAGGATGATCGCGATGAAGACCCCGGAGCAGCGCCTCGCGCCCCCGCCTGTGCGGCGGTGGCGGGCGTTGTTGGTGTTCGGGCTGCTGGCGGGCATCCTGGCCATGCACGCCCTGGCGCCCGGGGTCGCCGTCCACGAGCACGCCGGGTCCCCGCACGTGAACGCCGTCTCGGTCAGCGCGCTGGAGCACTGCGCCGGGGACCACGGGGGCTGCGGCGGGGGACGCCTCCATCACGCGGACCCGACCTGCGCGGCGGCCGCGGTGAGCGGTGCGCCCACCCTCGGCGCCCTCGTCCCCGACCCGGTGGCCGTGCCCGTGCGCACCGACGCCGTCCGCCCGTACGCGGGCCGGACGCCGGACGAGGCACGCGCACCGCCCTCTCTGGCGGAACTGCAACTCCTGCGGATCTAGACACCACGCGGCACCACGTCGCCGGCGCGGCGACCTTCGGCGCCGCGGCACGTCCGGATCCCCTTCTGCACGACACCACAGGAGTTTCAGCATGCGCAATTCCCGTACCCTGACCCGCCGCGCCGCCGTCTCGGCCGCGTGCGTGGCCGCCGCGCTCGTCCTCGCCGCCTGCGGCGGCGAC
>NZ_JBEPBI010000335.1:0-6763 GCF_040299045.1 Streptomyces sp. NPDC001027 | reverse complement strand
GGCACGGTCCACGGCTGGGCTCGTCGCCTCAGGCTTTCATCGACATCGTCACAACTTGGTCTGCAAGAGGGCGATGGCCAGGATGCCGGCCAAGGCCGTCAGCGAATTCGCTTCGAAGTCGACCTCAGGCGTTGCGGGGTCATCGACCCGGAAGTTGATCGGGGTACCGTTGTTGAGGGAGTCGACCATCTGCTTCGACGCATCGCTCCAACTGTTCATCAGGTCCGCTTCGGCCGAGTTGATCGTGTGGGAGCCGCCGTTGTTGGAGTTAAAGCTCGGCGCGAAGCCCGTCTGAATCGGGTCGAACCTGGCCCCCTCAGCGATGGCCGGGATGAACATCAGCAGCGCCTGCGCGACACTCCGCTGGTCAGTGGAGCTACGCATGTTCCTGAACGCTGTCGCCCACGAGGAAGAGTTGGCCTCTATGCCGGTTCGACCCCGGCCAGCGGCCGCTTCCAATTCGGTGTAGTTGCCACCGAAAGGAGCCTCCTCGAAGGGGAGGGGGTTGTTGCTGTCTGCGCCACGGTATCCGTCGTCATCACCCTTGAGGAAAATGACCTGGGCATCGCCGTTGACGTTCTGAGTGACCCAGCCGATGACGAACAAGTCCCGTGCCCGCATGATCAGGCGGAAACCCTGCCCGTCCGTCTGGCTGCTGGGCACATCGGGGTTCCGGACATTGATGCTGAACGTGTCGGTGGTGCTCGGGTCGGTTTGCAGGACTCCGTCGCGCAATACCCGCCCGCCAGTCGCCCGCTGCCGCACCTGGTCGATCATCTTGTTGTAGGCGCTCGCGCCACCGCTCATGTCCCAGGTGATGTCCTTCCCGTCATCAATGGCACTGGCTTTCTCCTGAAACTGAGGGACCACCAGGGCGGCACCGCCAAGGAGCATGGCACCGGCGAGGAAGAAAGCCAGGAACTTGCCGTTGAGCCAACGAGACCGGCGCCTGTGCTGGCGGCCGCTTCCGTTCGGTGATGCCGCCGAATCCATAACTGGTTGCATGTGCATGTGCTCTTTCTGCTCGCTGCGCTGTTCCGACTGCTACGGACCTGCGTGTCTGCAGCAGATGCCGCAGGATCGGCCGGGAGCAGGAGGCCCGTAAGGTGGGCTGTCCCCCCTGCTGTGATCGACAGGTTTGCTGATGATCGTGGGTGCGCGACAGAGTCAAATCTCCCTACCGGGCAGTTCGACGAGGCGTCAGATGACCTCTTGGCTGTGTCGCCAGTTGGATCATGGCGGCCCGGAATGACGGGGCCGACCACGTCGCCGTACAGGCGCTGGGCGAAGACCCGTTGTCCGCCCTCCGCGCGATTGCGGAGATCCTGCTCGCCCGATCTGCTCGAGACCGCGGCTGACCATCCACGCCGCCGGCGCGCAGGTCTCATGCACGCACAGCGCCGAGGAACCTCTCTACCAGCCGTGCGCTCTCCATCGCGGGTTCGGCTGCCCACCGCAGCACCCCGTCGTTTGCCTTGATCAGGAGCATGATGTCGTTCTCGTCGACGTCTTCTCGCAGGTCACCGGCAGCCTTGGCTGCGTCGAGCAGTTGGAGCAGGGCTCTTCCGGCCTCGGCACGGGACCGGCTGACCGGGCTGTCCGCAGGGAATCCGTAGAGGAACACCGCGGTGAACGCGCGGTCCTCCAGCTGCAGGCGCGCGAGGTGGTTGATGTGGTCGACCAGGCCCTGCCAGGGACTGGGGTTGGTCAGCGCCGCGCGCACTGAGTCCTCGCACCCGGTCCGCCGGTCGGAGAAGACGTAGGCCAGAAGGTCCTCGCGGGTGGGGAACCGCCGGTAGAGCGTGGCCGTGCCCACACCGGCACGGCTCGCGATCGCTTTCATCGGCGCGTCGGCCCCCAGTTCGCGGAACGCGGCCCGTGCCGCGTTCACGATGCGGTCCCGGTTGCCTTCCGCGTCGGAGCGCAGGGTTCGGCCCAGTTCGTCGTTGTCGGTCATACCACCATCTCGAAGGTAAGTGGGCAGGGGTGCCCACTTACGTGTTGCGGTCTTCAAGTGGGCGCCCTAGTCCACTTTTGCGGCCGAGGTCTGTCGTCCGGGCCCTGGCACGGCTCTTCGGCGACGGGTGAAAGGAAGATCGGTATGCGCGCATTGACCACGACGAATGACGGCACGGTGGAGTTTCACCGAGGTTCCGGAGCCCGCCCGTGCAGGCAGCGAACTGCTCGTACAGGTGACGGCTTCGACCGTCAGGAGGGGGGATCTGCACGCGGTCCGGCTCTCGCCGCCAGGAACGCCCATGGGCCTGGACGTGGCAGGCGTGGTCGTCGAGGCGGCGGCGGACGGCTCCGGGCCTTCAGCGGGCACCCGGGTCAGCAACAGCGAGGGACAGCGCGAGGCCGGCCGCGGCGTGCGGCGGCTGGGGCTGCTGGCACGCCTGGCCGAGACGAAGCTCATCGACCCGCAGGTCACCCGTACCGCCGCGTGGGAAGAGGCCCCCGACCTGCTGGCGGCCCTGGGACGACGCGAGCTGACGGGCCGGACGGTCGTGCGCGTCTCGTAGCCAGCGGCCGGTTCGACGACAGACGGTGTGGGCGGGTCGCACACTCCCCGAACCATGGACCTGCCCGCCCACGCCCGGGTCCCCCAACCCGCAGGAGAGAAATGAACATGCACGGCGCCGGGCCCCTCGTCCTGGGCACCAACACCTTCGGCTGGACGTCAGACGGCGAAGAGAGCTTCGCGGTGCTGGACGCCTTCGCCGAGGCGGGCGGCACAATGAGCTTCTTCGGGCTGGCCTCCGATCAGGTGACGGCCTGCAAAGCGCAACGAGCGAGGCCCCCGGCTGTTGATCGAGATGTCTGACGTCTCAACCACGCTGCTCGGGGGCCTCGTTGGTCATCCATCCTTGCCGCACTCGACCTGCCGCATGCACTTGTGGAATGGGTGACCATGCTGGTCGTCACCCGTGAGGGCGACCGGCGCTGCAGGCTGCGCCCGTCAAATTGCTCCACGCCCTGTTTTCGGGATGTGCCTGCAGGTGCGGTTCTCGGTGATCATGCGTCTCGGCGGCGGGCGGTGCCCATGCGCCCGGTGGCCAGAGCAGCCAGGAGCGCGATGGCGGCGGCCAGTGTCAGGCTGACGCGCAGCCCGTGGTGAAATCCGGCAGGGGCGGAGATCAGGGCGCCGAAGACAGCTACGGCCAGAGCGCCGCCGATCTGGCGACTGGTGTTGAATACCCCGCTGGCGGTGCCGGTTTGCGCGGTGGGTACATGCTCCAGCAGCAGGGCGGTGGTCGGGGGCATCACGAGCGGGCCAGCCATACCGACCGGGATCAGCAGCAGCGCGTTCGCCCACACCGGCACGGAAGCAGGTATCACCGCGAGGGCGATCGATCCGGCCGCGATCAGGATCAGCCCGGCGATGACCGGCACTCGAGGACCGGTGCGCTCGGCGATCCGCGCGGAGAACAGCGTCAGGAAGGCGCTGAGTAGCATCATCGGCAGGAACGCGAGTCCGGCGCCCAGTGCGGACAGGCCGTGCTGCTGCTGGAAATACAGGGAAAACAGGAACGGCAACCCATAGAAGCCGACCATGAAGGCGAAGCCGATGCCGGTGGCGACGACTACGGTCGGTGAGCGGAACAGGGTAAGGGGCACCATCGGGTGGGCCACCTTGGCCTGCGCTGTCACGAACGCGGCCAGCGCGACGATCGCAATGCCAAGGGAAACCAGAACCTGGGGGGCGGTGAACCCTGCGTCCCCGGCTTCGATCGCCCCGAAGGTGAGGCCGCCCATCGCGAGGATCGCCGTGATCTGACCGGTCCAGTCGAACGGGGCCGGGCGGGTCGGCGAGTGCGGGGTGCGGGACAGCAGGAGCAGGGTGAGGATGCCGACCGGCAGATTGATCCAGAAGATCCCCCGCCAGGAGACCAGGCTTAGCAGACCGCCGAGCACTGGGCCCGCGGCGGCAGCCATGGCGCCGCCCATCGCCCACATCCCCACTGCGCGTGCCCGGCGGGCCGGGTCAGGGAACGCCTGGCGCACCAGCGCCATCGACGTCGGCATGGTGACCGCCGCGCCGACGCCCTGCACGACGCGCGCGGCGATGAGTACCGGTAGCGACGGGGCCAGCCCACACACCACTGACGCGGCGATGAACAGGCCCAGGCCGCCGGCGAACGCCTTGCGCGCGCCGATCCGGTCCGAGAGAGCCCCGGCGGACAGCAGGAGCGCGGCGAACATCAGTGTGTAGGCGTCCACCACCCACTCCAGGCCGGTGATACCGCCGCCCAGCGCGTCACGGATCGAGGGCAGCGCGACGTTCACGATCGTCGCGTCCAGCGTGATCACGAAGAAGCCGAGGACGGAAGCGCCCAAGGTCGCGCTGGCATGCCGATCCGTCTTAGGCGCCCCTGCCTTCGACGGCCGGTGCGGCGAAGCGGTGAAAGGCATGACGGTACGTGGTCCTTCCTGAGACGAGGAGAGAGGTGCCGACCCTGCTGGCCCGGTCACACATCCAGAGAATCACGCACCCCATCTGACCTGGGAGTCCTTGTCCGGAGGGGTACTGGCGGGGACCCTCCGGGCCCGGAGGGTGACCTACGCTGAAGACGTGCCAGCCGACACCGCCCGCGAAGACATACGCCATTTCCTCACCAGCCGCCGCGCTCGCCTCACCCCGCAGCAAGCCGGCCTGCCCGACTTCGGCGGACGACGCCAGGTCAGCGGTCTGCGACGCTCAGAGGTCGCCCAGCTCGCAGCGATCAGCGTCGAGTACTACACCCGCTTGGAGCGCGGCAACGTCGGCGGCGTCTCCGAACAGATCCTTGACAGCCTCGCTACCGCCCTCCAACTCGACGACATCGAACGCGCTCACCTGGCCGCCCTCATCCGCGCTGCCAACGCCCCACACCATGCATCCGACCGCGACGGCGGCACCTCACACGTCCGTGACAGCCTCCAGCAAATCCTCGACGCCATGACCGGCGCCGCCGCCTTCGTCCGCAACGCCCACCTCGACGTCCTCGCCACCAACCAGCTCGCCCGCGCCCTGTACACGGACGCCTTCGACACCGAAGAGCAGCCGCCCAATCTGGCCCGCTTCGTTTTCCTCGCCCCGCGTGCCCGCCGCTTCTACCGCGACTGGAACGGCATCGCCCACAACGCCGTCGGCAGTCTGCGCGCCGAAGCCGCCCGCACACCAGGCAATACCGACCTCGTCGACCTCATCGACGAACTCGCCACCCACAGCGACGAGTTCGCCATGCGCTGGGACGCACACGACGTCAAGTACTACCGCAGTGGACAACAGCGCTTCCACCACCCCGCCGTGGGCGACCTCGACCTCGACTACGACGCCCTCGAAGTCCCTGCCGACCCTGGCCTGACGATCGTCACCTACACCCTCGCCCCCAGCTCCGCCCACGCACCTTCATTCCTTGGATTGCTAAAGCACAGCGAGGCTTCCGAGCCGACGAGCCCGGCGGCAAGCAACCACTTGCCTTGAGCCCAGACATCCGCCTGCCACCGGACCTGAAGAAATGCCATGCGCATGAGACAAGGCCGCCCATGATGACGTGAGACAGCGAAGAAGCTGGTCAATTGGACCATCCATCCCCGCACGCAGGCTGCCCCCCCCGCCGGGCTCGACGTCGAGATTTGGGGCGTCGTCCTGCTCGACCCCGTGGACCCTTCGAGCGCACGCCCGGCCGGGTGAGTTGGTCCACGCCACCGGCAGATGGCAAACCCGTAGATCCAGGGGCACGTCGCGCCGGTGCTGGGTCACCCGTCAGGCCCTCATGCCGCAGGTCCGCGGCATCCCGCCACGGCAGGGCAAGGCCAGGAAGGCATCGCCCTGTTCGTCCGCAACATCTGCGGTCCGGCCGAGAACTCACTGGAAGGCCGGCACGACTTCCTTGATGAAAAGCTCCAGGGACTTGCGCTTCTCCTCGTGCGGCAGGCTGTTGTCGATCCAGAAGCTGTACTCGTCGACACCGAGTTCCTGGTAGGAGCGCAGCCGCTCGATCACCTCGGCCGGGGTGCCGATCATGGCGGTCCGGTGCAGGGACTCCGGCGCGAACTCCGGGCGGCCCTCGAACTTCGACTCCGGGCTGGGCGGCAGGAAGCCGTTGACGGGGGTGGCCTTGTTGCCGAACCAGGCGTCGAAGGTGCGGTAGAAGCGGTTGATCGCCTCGGCGGCCGGGCGCCAGCCCTCGGGGTCGTCGGGGGAGTGGACATGGGTGTGGCGCAGGACCATCAGCTCGGGGCGCGCCACCTCCGGGTGGTTCGCCACGGCGGTGTCGAACTTCCGCTTGAGGTCGACGACTTCCTCGTCGCCCTTCATCAGCGGGGTCACCATGACGTTGCAGCCCTCGGCGACCGCGAAGTCGTGGGAGGCGGGGTCGCGCGCGGCGATCCACATCGGCGGGGTGGGCCGCTGCACCGGCTTGGGCACACTGGTCGAGGTCGGGAACTGCCAGATCTCGCCGTCGTGGGCGTAGTCGCCCTGCCACAACGCCCGTACGGCGGGCACGAGTTCACGCAGATGCTTGCCGCCGTCCGCGGCCGGCAGCCCGTCCGCCAGCCGGTCGAACTCGAACTGGTAGGCGCCCCGGGCGAGTCCGACCTCCATCCGGCCGTCGCTGATGACATCGAGCAGCGCGCACTCACCGGCGACCCGCAGCGGGTGCCAGAACGGGGCGATGATCGTCCCCGCGCCCAGCCGGATCGTCGAGGTCTTCGCGGCCAGATGCGCGAGCAGCGGCATCGGGCTCGGGGAGATCGTGTACTCCATCGAGTGGTG
>NZ_JBEPBI010000334.1:0-6765 GCF_040299045.1 Streptomyces sp. NPDC001027 | reverse complement strand
TCTAATAAACCCATCCCCGCAAACCCCGAATTGGTGTTGCCTGTCAGGAGTTAATTACTGGTGCATTCCGATCCGCACTCGCCGGCGTCTCCCGTTCCGTGGCATCCCGCGCCCTCAACAACGCTCCGCATGTCAGCCGCGCCAAACGGGAGGCGGTCGAACGGGTCGTCCGGCAGCTCGGTTACGTGCCCAACCCCCGCGCACGCGCCCTGGCCACGCGGCAGACGGGGGCGGCCGCCCTGGTCGTCTCCGGCGAGGATCCGTCGATCTTCGCGGACCCGTTCTTCGCCCAGGTGATCGTGGGGGCGTCGGCCGCTCTGTAGGAGGCCGACCTGCACCTCATGCTCTGCCTGGCCGCTTCCGACCGGGGGCGCAAGCGGGTGCAGGAGCTGTTCAGGTCCAGGGGCGCCGACGGCGTGATGCTGATGGCGCTGCGCGAGGACGATCCGCTGGCCCGGATGGCCCAGGAGGCGGAGATCCCCGTCGTGTTCGGCGGACGCCCGGTCGGTCCGGCTCCGCGATGGTACGTGGACGTCGACAACGTCGGGGGAGCGCGCGAGGCCACCGAGCACCTGCTCTCCCACGGCCGGACTCGTGTCGCCGCGATCTGCGGACGTCTGGACACCGAGGCCGGTCGCGCCCGGTACCGCGGATACCGCGACGCGGTGCTGGCGGCCGGTCTCGAACCGTTCCCGCCGCTGGAGGGGGACTTCACCGAGCCCAGCGGCGCCGCCGTCATGACCACGCTGCTGCAGAGCCACCCCGATGTCGACGGGGTGTTCGCCGCCAACGACAACATGGCGGCGGGGGCGCTGCGCAGCCTGCGCGGGGCCGGCCGGCTGGTCCCCGCCGACGTCGCCGTGGCGGGTTTCGACGACCTGGAGATCGCCAGAATCGCCGACCCGCCGCTCACCACCGTCCACCAGCCCATCACGGCACTCGGCCGCGAGACGGCCCGCATGCTGGTCGCACTGCTCGACGGCCAGGACCCCACCCCGCTGATCCTGCCCACCGCACTGGTCACCCGGGCCAGCGCCTGACGGACCGGCCGGGCCCGCACCCGGTGTCGTCTTCGGCGACCCCCGCCCAGGCGAGCCGCCGCGCCACAGGGCTGGTTCGGCCAGTCCGGCCCTGCTGTCTCGGCGAACGGACTCCGCCCGGTCGGCGTTCGACGCCTGGCGTGCATACCGGGACCGTGTCCTGGACCGGCGCGGGCCCTGAGGTCCGGGCCGGTGTTCGGAGCAGCCGAGTGAGACGGCGGCCGTCTCGGCGCTCCGGACCCGGACGGCGCTCCGGACCGGGACGGCGGCTCGCCGCCCGGCCCGGCCGGTGCTCCTTCGTCTGCGGCACGGCGGTACGGCGGCACTGGCCGCGGCGTACACCGCGGTCCAGGCCCGTATGCCCGCCGTCGAGCAGACCCTGCGTTAGAAGGTCAGGTTCCAGGCGTCGATCTTGCCCGTGTCGGAGGCGGCGTTGTCGTTGACGCGCAGCTTCCAGGTGCCGTTCGCGACCTCCGAGGAGGCGTTCACGGTGTAGGTCTGGGCGATGTTGTCGGCGCTGCCGCCGGTGTGGTTGTGCAGCGTGTAGACGGTGCCGTCCGGCGCCACCAGGTCGACCTTCAGGTCACCGATGTAGGTGTGCTTGATGTCCACACCCACCTTGAGGGTGGCCGGGGCGTTGCCGGTCACGCCGGTGACGGCGATCGGGCTCTCCACGGTCGCGTTGTCGTTGACGGCGAAGTCCGCGAGGTTCTCGAAGTACTTGCCGGGCGGCGGGGTCGTCCCGACGGCCTTGAGGGCGTCCACCTGGCCCTCGCCGAAGAACGAGTTGACGGCCGTCGTGCCCGTGCAGCGGCTGTCCGAGGGACAGGCGATGTCGTTGGCCTGGGCGGCCAGCTTGGCGCGGATCTGCGCCGGGGTGATGCCCGGGTTGGCGCTGGCGATGAGGGCTGCGACGCCGACCACGTGCGGGGTGGCCATCGAGGTGCCGCTCTTGCTGCCGTAGCCGCCGCCGGGGACGGTGGAGTACACGTTGCTGCCCGGCGCCGCGACGTCGATGACGCCCTGCCCGAAGTTGGAGAACGAGGCCTTGGTGACGCCCGTGCCGTTGGCCGCGACCGTGACCACGCCCGGCAGTTCGGTCGGGATGTCGAGGCAGGCGTTGGTGATGGTGCGGGTGACCGGCGTCGAGTCGTTCGGGCTCGCGGAGTCGGTCGTCTTGTGGGCGAGGTCGTAGTTCTCGTTGCCCGCGGCGGCGATCTGCAGGGAGCCCTTGCCCTCGGCGTACTCCTGGGCGCGTTTGACGCCCTCGATGATGGCGGCCTGGTCGATGTTGTCCGGGCAGTTGAACTGCCACGGGTCCGTGTAGTAGCTGTTGTTGGTGACCTGGAAGCCGTGGTCACCGGCCCAGACGAAGCCGCAGATCGTGTTCTCGGCGAAGAAGAAGGCGTTGCCCGGCTCGGCGACCCTGACCGCGGCGATCTTCACCCCGGGCGCCACGCCGACGACGCCCTTGCCGTTCTTGGCCGCCGCGACGGTGCCCGCCACGTGCGTGCCGTGGGTGTCGACGTCCCGCCAGGCGCCGGCGCGGGTGTCGGGCTTGCCGTAGGCGCAGGAGACCGAGTCGGCCGCGTCGAAGTTGGGCGCCAGGTCCTGGTGCTGGTCGTCCACGCCGGTGTCCAGGATGCCGACCTTGACGGAGGCGGAGCCCGGGTTCACGGCCCAGGCCTGGTCGGCCTTGATCTGGCTCATGTCAGCGCGGACCGGCTCTCCGGCCGGGGTCGAGGCCTGGGCCGGGTTGGCCGGGAGCGCCGGGTTGTAGGCGTCGGCCGGGACGTCCGAAGTACGCGTGGCGCCGACCTGCTGCACGCCGGCGACGCCGCGCAGGGCGGTGGCGAATCCGCTGGACGCCGAGTGGGCGACGATCACGCCGATCGCGTCGAAGTTCGAGAAGACGGTGCCGCCGTTGGCCTCGATCGCGGAGCGGACCGCCGCATTGTCACCGGGGGCGGTGATCACGAGGTAGGCACGCGTGCCGGCCACCCAGGCCGCACTCCGGGCGGCCGGCGCGGCGGCCGGAGCGTGGGCCTTGGCGGCCGGCGCGGTGGAGGGGACGACGGGAAGCGTGCCCGCGAGGGCGCCGGGGGCGCCGAACGCGAGGGCGGCGCCGAGCGTGGCCGCCAGCACCAGCGTGCGTCTAGGTCGGCTGGATGTGTGGGGTATCAATGCGTCCTCCGGAGACGGCCCGGCCGTGCTGAGAGCACCGGCCGGGCCGCACGAAACGAATGGTGGATGCAAGATGTCAGGTGCATGCTCCTCTGCGGAAGTACCTTTCCGTGCAGGGACGCCATAGAGGCATGGCTGAAAAGAGACGTACTCCGGGTGTCGAGGGTCGGGATGCGGCAGGAGTTCGGCACGTCCGTCCACCGGCAACTCATGGAGCGGGCCGGGCCACCCGGGGGACGAAGGGCCGGTGCCGAGCTGACGTGATGTGCGTCGTGACGTAGAGCCCGTGCGCAGAGCGGGGCGTCGTGACGCGGAGCGCCCGCATGCCGATCGGGGCGCCGTTCCGCGGCGCAGCATCGAGGCCCGTTCCAGCGCCTTGTGGGCCTGACGGGTTGGGAACCGGGGAATCGCGGTCCTACTCTCTGCATCATGTACCCGGCAATCGCGGCCACGCCCCGACCGGCGCAGGCGTTCTCGACGGCACACCTGCCGCCGGAGGAGCGGCTGCGGGCCTGGGAAGAGCACAACGCCGACGCCCTGATCGCCCTGATGTGCCGTACCCCGCGCGGTCAGGACTTCCGGGCGCGGGAGGACAACGTCGACCTCGGGCGGGTGCATCTGGCGCGTGTCCGTGCCACGGCGCACGTGGTCGAGCGCCCTGCCGACCTCATCGAACGGCGGCCCACGGGCTCCGTCGCGATCTACGCCGCCCTGCGCGGAGAGGCGCTGTTCCAGCAGGCCGGTCGGCGGCAGGTCGTCCGTCCCGGCGACCTCCTGGTCTGCGACGCGGACGGCAGCTTCGTGCGCGGGTTCGGCCAGGGGCTCGACGAACTGGCGGTGCGCGTGGAGCGCAGCGCGCTGCCGGACGACGTGCGCGTCGGGGAACCGCTCATCGTCCGGCGCGACGAGAGCAATCCGTACGGCCGTGCGCTCGCCCGGCTCGTCGGTCGCGCCGTCGGCGTCGAGGGAGCGACCCGGGCGGACGAGCAGGCCGTCGTCGACCTCGCGTCCGTGCTGGTGAGCGACGGGGCCACGCGCCCGTCCGTCGTCCACCGTGCGCTCGCCTGCGCCCTCGTCGAGGACCGGCTGAACGATCCGCGTCTGTCGGCCCCCGAGGTCGCCGACGCGGTCGGCATCAGCGTCCGTCAGCTCACCCGCGTCTTCGCCGACGCGGGCACGACGTTCCCGCGTTACGTGCTCGGCCGACGCCTCGAAGTCGCCTACGGCCTGCTGACCGGACCGGACGGAGCCGAGACGCGCACGGCGGCGGTGGCGACCAGGTGCGGATTCCGCTCGATCGCCCACTTCTCGCAGACCTTCCACGCCCGTTTCGGCGTCACCGCGGGCGCGTTGCGCCGCACGGGCGCGCAGCGGGACTGAACGGCGGGCGAAGGCAGGCGAGGGCAGGAGCAAGGACGCGCAAGGAGGCGGCACTGCCGTGAGGCGCCCCCGAAAGCAGCCGTGTCATACGGATTTCGGCCGTCCTGCGGCCCGTCCCGCCCGATGCGGTCGCGGCCGGAGGCACGCTGCCTTCACAGCACCGCGAGAAGAAGGCGAGACGCCCCATGCCCGAGTTCAACGACGGTCAGGCAGAGACCGGCCTCCCGGCATCGTCACACGTCGAGACCGATGTCCTGATCGTCGGCTCCGGACCGGCCGGCGCCTCGGCGGCGCTGTTCCTGTCGACCCTGGGAATCGACAACATCGTGATCACCAAGTACCGGTGGACCGCGAACACGCCCCGGGCGCACATCACCAACCAGCGGGCGATGGAGATCTTCCGGGACATGGGCATCGAGGACCAGGTGCTGGCCGACGCCACCGGCCACGACCTCGTCGGCGACACCGTGTTCTGCACCTCCATCGCGGGCGAGGAGATCGGCCGTATCCGCACCTGGGGCACCCGGCCCGACCGGGAGGCGGACTACCGCCTGGCCTCGCCCTGCCTCACCGTCGACATCCCGCAGACCCATCTCGAACCGATCCTCGTCAAGAACGCCACCGTCCGGGGCACCCAGACCCGCTTCTCCACGGAGTACCTCTCGCACACGCAGGACGACACGGGCGTCACCGTCCGGGTCCGTGACCGCCTCACCGGCCAGGAGTACGACATCCGGGCGAAGTACCTCATCGGCGCCGACGGGGCCCGCTCCCGGGTCGCCGAGGACATCGGCCTGCCCTTCGAGGGCGCGATGGACATCGCCGGTTCGATGAACATCACCTTCAAGGCCGACATCGCCTCCTACATCGGCCACCGGCCCTCGGTCCTGTACTGGGTGATCCAGCCGGGCGCCGACGTCGGCGGGATCGGCGCCGGCCTGGTCCGGATGGTCCGCCCGTGGAACGAGTGGCTCATCGTGTGGGGCTACGACATCGACTCCGAGCCCCCCGTGGTGGACGAGGCCGAGGCGATCCGCATCGTGCGGCAGCTGCTGGGGATCCCGGACCTCCAGGTCGAGATCACCGGCACCAGCCTCTGGGGCAACAACGAGATGTACGCAACCCACCTGCACAGGGGCCGCGTCTTCTGCGCGGGGGACGCCGTCCACCGTCACCCGCCGAGCAACGGCCTGGGCTCGAACACCAGCGTCCAGGACTCCTACAACCTGGCCTGGAAGCTCGCGGCCGTGCTGCGCGGGCAGGCCGACCCGTCGCTCCTCGAGACGTACTCGGTGGAGCGGGCGCCCGTCGCGCAACGGATCGTCACCCGGGCCAACAAGTCCAGCCGCGAGTTCGCCGACATCTTCCAGGCCCTCGGCGTCCTCGGCGCCCGGGACGAGGACGAGATGCGGGCACTGATCGAGGAGCGCAAGGCCAACACGCCCGAAGGAGCGGCCAGGCGCGCCGCCCTCGTGACGGCGATGGAGACCAAGAACTACGAGTTCAACGCGCACGGCGTCGAACTCGGCCAGTTCTACGAGTCCGCCGCCGTCGTCTCCGACGGCACCCGTCCCGCCCCGAGCGGGGACGAGGACCTTTACCACGTCATGTCCACCAGCCCTGGCGCACACCTCCCGCACGCCTGGGTCGGCGACAACGTCACCAGGCTCGCCCTGATGGACCTGGCGCCGTACACCCGCTGGACCCTGATCACGGGCATCGCCGGTGAGGACTGGGCCGGCGCCGCCGAGAAGGTCGGGCAGGCCCTCGGCGTCCCCCTCGACACCGTGGTGATCGGCCCCGGCCGCGAGGTGACGGACCTCTACTACGACTGGGCCAAGCTGCGCGAGGTCGAGGAGTCCGGTGCGATCCTGGTGCGCCCCGACAAACACGTCGCCTGGCGCTCGATGAGCCTCGCCGACGACCCCGAGGCGGCCCTGCGCGGCGCCCTCGCCCAGCTCCTCGGAAAGGCGTGACCATGCGATTCGTGCACGAGACGCTGCCGCAGCGGGTCGTCTTCGCCCCCGGCGAGGCGGCGGCCGCGGCGGCCGCCGAGGTGGCCGCGCTGAAGGCGACGAAGGTGATGCTCATCGCCGCACGGGCCGAGGCCCCCCTCGCCGACCGCGTCGGCGCGGACCTGCCGGTGGCGGTGCGCCACGAC
>NZ_JBEPBI010000333.1:0-6788 GCF_040299045.1 Streptomyces sp. NPDC001027 | reverse complement strand
TCCACGCAGCCGTGGACGGGGGTCAGCCTGACTCTTTCGGGGAGGTTCTTCTCGATCGCGTCGAGAAGAAACCGCATATAGCGTCCGTGGAGGGCGCGCGGCGCATAACTGTTGGGCCCCGGGTATTCCGGGTCGACGGAACTCCACCACTGCGCGAGCGAGGGGCCCGCGCCGGGCCTTGCGGGGCCGCCGTCGGGTGGCCCGGAGAACGCGGAGACCTCGTCGGCGACGGTGTTCATCAGAAACCACGCCGGCTGGTCGGTGCGCCAGATGCGGCCGGCGCCTACCTGGTGGGAGTCGACGAGGTAGATCTCGACGGCCTCCTGCACGGTCCCCTCGGCGAGGCGCGCCGCCATGCGTTCGAGGACGGACACCCCGCGCGGACCGCTGCCGACTATCGCCACTTTCATATGCACCCCTTCGGGAATCGGATTTCCCCTCGCGCATTCCGAAGGTAGGAGTTCCGACTTCCCGGTTCAACACTGATTCATTGATTCATTGCATGAGCGTTTCTCATGCAATTTCCGAGCGGAGGAAGAGAGATGGAAATGGACTTGACCTCGGCGGCGGAGCGGGGCCGGGGTGGGCGTCCCGCGCTGCTCGTGCTGGACCTCATCAACGAGATCGTCCACCCGGACGGCAAGTACGCGGCCGACGGCTACGGCGCGCAGGCGCGGGAGCGGGGCGTCCTCGTCGCGGCCGCCGAAGCGATCCGGCGCGCCCGTGCCGCGGACATACCCGTGATCTACGTCGTCGTCGGCTTCTCCCCCGGGTATCCGGAGTGGCCGGCCGGATCCCGGGTGTTCGAGAAGGCGAAGGACGACGGCCGCCTCGTCCTCGGCTCCTGGGCGACGCGGGTGCACGACGCGCTCGCCCCGCGGCCCGGGGAACCCGTCGTCGTGAAGCACCGCGTCAGCCCGTTCCACGGCACGAACCTTGAGGTGCTGTTGCGTACCGCGGGCGTCGACACGCTGCTGCTGGCCGGCGTCTCCACGGAGTTGGTGGTGCTCGCCGCCGCTCAGGCCGCACACGACCGGGACTACCGTGTGCGGGTCCTCGAGGACGCGACGCTGGCGGGCGACGCCGGGATCCACGACGCCGCGCTGCAGATCCTGTCCCGGATCTCGACGGTCACCACGGTCGCCGAGGCGTTGCCGGCCGCTCCGTCGGCCCCCGCCGCCGAGCGGCAGGGCGTGCGGTCATGAGGGCGCGAGCCGCGGCCCGTTTCACCGCCGTCGAGGAGTCGGCGACGTACGCGGTGTTCGACATGGTGGCGCGGATGCGCGCGCAGGGCCTGGAGGTGGTGGACCTGGGCGGCGGCGAGCCGGACTTCGACACCCCCGGGCATGTCGTGGACGAGGCGGTGGGCGCCCTGCGCGACGGCTTCACGCACTACACGCCGAGCCGCGGGCTGCCCGCGCTGCTGCGAGCGGTCGCCGCGAAGCTCGCCGAGGACAACGGCGTCGTCGTGGACGCGGCCACCGACGTCGTCGTCACGCCCTCGGCGAAGCACGCCCTGTTCGCCGCGCTGGTGACGGTGCTCGACCCCGGCGACGAGCTGCTCGTGCCGACGCCGAGCTGGGTCAGCTACACGGAGATGGCGCGGCTGATCGGCGCGCGGCCCGTGCAGGTCGCCCTCGACGGCGCGGACGGCTTCCGGATCACGGCGCAGGTGCTGGAGCGACACGTCTCCGCCCGGACGAAGGCGCTGCTGGTCAACTCGCCGAACAATCCCACGGGCCGGTCGCTGACCGCCGAGGAGGCGGCCCTGATCGCCCGGTTCGCGCAGGAGCACGACATCCTGCTGATCTCGGACGAGATCTACGAGAAGATCCTCTACGGCGGGCGCCGCCACGTCAGTCTGGCCGCGCAGCCGGACTGCGCCGAACGCACCATCACGGTGAACGGCTTCTCCAAGGGGTACGCGATGACCGGCTGGCGCCTGGGTTACGCGGCCGGGCCCACCGATCTGATGGCGCAGTTGGTGAAGGTGCAGCAGCACACGGTGGGCTGCACGGCGTCGTTCGTGCAGCGGGGCGGGCTCGCCGCGCTGAGCGGATCGCAGAAGCCCGTCGCGTGGATGGCCGCGCAGTACGCGGCCCGCCGGGATCTCGTCGTGCGGGGGCTGAACTCGCTGCCGGGGGTGTCCTGTTCGCCGCCCGACGGGGCGTTCTACGCCTTCGCCGACGTCCGCGGCACGGGGTTCGCGGACTCGGCGGCGTTCGCACGGTGGCTGCTGCGGGAGGCGGCGGTGGCCGTGATGCCGGGTTCCGCGTTCGGTCCGGGCGGTGAGGGCTTCGTCCGGCTGTCGTTCGCGGCCTCGCCCGAGACGCTGCAGACGGCGCTGGACCGCATGGCCCGGGCGCTGGCGGACCGGGGCTGACCCTCGGCGCACGACGCGTGCTTCACGTGGTGCGTCCGGCACGGCGCCGGACGCCCACGGCCAGCACGGCGCCGACGGCGAAGGCGGCCGCCGCGATGCCCGCCGACAGCCGCAGCCCCGAGGTGAAGTCGCCCGCCGCGGCCGCCAGAGTGCCGAAGAGGGCCACTCCGACGGCGCTGCCGACCTGCCGGGCGACGTTGAAGACGGCGGAGGCGATGCCCGCGCCGGAGGCGGGCGCCGTCTCGATGACGGCGGCGGTGGCGGCGAGGGCGGTCATGGTCTGCCCGAGTCCGGTGGCGATCAGGGCGAACAGCAGGACGGGGTACGGGGTGTCGGGCCGGGCGGCCAGCCAGCCGAGGAAGCCCACGGCGCCCAGCGCGAGCCCGCCGGCCATCGGGACGTAGGGGCCGGTGCGGGCGGCGAGGCGGCTGAAGAGCGGGGCCGCGACGAGGCCCATGCACACCGACGGCAGCAGGGCGAGACCGGTGTCCAGGACGGTGAAGCCGCGCACCTGCTGGAAGTAGAGGGTGGTCAGGAAGAGCATGCCGTAGTAACCGAGGCTGATCAGCAGGCCGATCGCGGCGGTCGCGGTGAACGCGCCCGAGCGGAACAGGGACGGCGGCAGCAGCGGCGCACGCCGACCTCGTCCGGCCCGTTCCCTTGCTTCCAGGGTGCGTTCGACCAGCGCGAATGCGGTCAGGCAGGCCACGCCCGTGCCGAACGCCGCCAGGACGAGTGGGGAGGTCCAGCCGTGTGAACCTGCCTCGTTGAGGCCGCCGGCCAGGGCGACGAGGCCGGCGATGCCGAGCACCTGGCCGGCCGGGTCCATGCGGCGGGCGGGCTTCCTGCGGGCCGTGGCCGGGACTCGCCGGAGGGTCAGGGCGACGGCGAGCGCGGCGACCGGCAGGTTCAGCCAGAACACCGAGCGCCATTCGAGCCCGGAGACGAGAAGGCCGCCCACCGCCGGTCCTGCGCCGAAGGCGATCGAGGCGACGGCGCCCCACACGGCGACCGCCCGGGCCCGCACTGCGCGGTCGGGGTACGTGGCCTGGAGGAGCGCGAGCGAGGCGGGCACCAGCAGCGCCGCGCCCGCACCCTGGGCGAGCCGTCCGGCGATCAGGGCGCCGGAGGCGCCGGCGAGGCCGCACACGAGGGAGGCGGCGGTGAACACGCCGAGCCCGGTGAGGAACATGCGCCGGTGGCCTAGCCGGTCGGCGAGCCCGCCGCCCAGGAGCAGCAGTCCCGCGAAGACGGTGCTGTAGCCGTCGACGATCCACTGGAGCGCGGCGGCCCCGGCGCCGAGGCCGGTACGGATCTCGGGGACGGCGACGTTGACGACGGTGACGTCCAGCATCACCAGGAAGTAGCCGAGGCTGAGGGCGATCAGCGGCGGCAGGGTGAGTGCGGGCCGGCGGGCCGGAGCGGGCGACGGGGCGGCCGCGCGGGGCGGTGCGGCGGTCCGGCCGTCTTCGGGGGTGAGGTCGGTGGTGGTCATGGCACGAGCATCGACGCCAGTCACTTCGTCACTGAGCGAAGTGTCGTCGTCGTACGGTGGAGCCATGCCGAACAGCAGCAGCACCTCGAGGGCGTCCGTCCGCGACGCGGGCGCGCCGCGGCGCCCCGGCCGTGCATCCGGCGAAGAGCAGGATGCGCCGCTCAAGCACCAGACCGACATCGCCCGCGCCGCGGCCCTCATCGCCGATCCGTCGCGCGCCCGCATCCTGAAGTGCCTGGCCGACGGCCGCGCGCTGCCGGCGAGCGCGCTGGCCGGCGAGGCGGGGGTCGGCGCAGCCACGGCCAGCGCGCACCTCGCCAAGCTCGTCGAGGGAGAGTTCGTCACCGTCGAGGCGCGGGGCCGGTACCGCTACTACCGCCTGTTCGGACCGGACGTCAGCGCCGCGCTGGAGGCGCTCGCCCTGATCGCCCCGCCGCTCGCCATCACCTCCCTCAAGCAGAGCAGCCGCACCAACGCGCTGCACCGTTCCCGGACCTGCTACGACCATCTGGCCGGGCGGCTCGGCGTCGCCCTGATGCAGTCGCTGCTCGACCACGGGGTGCTCACCGGCCACGACGGCATCCACCGGCCCGCCGAGGCGGTACGGGACAGGCCGGCGTCGTACGGCCGCGACATCGTCTACGAACTCTCCGCCGCAGGTCCGTCGGTTCTGGCCGAACTGGGCGTCGACACGGACCGGTTGCCGCCGCGCCGCCCGGCGATCCGCTACTGCGTCGACTGGAGCGAGCACCAACACCATCTGGCGGGCGGGCTCGGCGCGACGCTCAAGACGCGTCTGTTCGAGCTCGGCTGGGTGCGCTGGGGCGCCGCGCCGCGCGTGGTGCACCTGACCGACGACGGCGCCGGGGGCCTGGAGCGGACCCTGGGCCTCGTGTTCACCTGACCGCGGCCTGCCTCCACTTCGGTGGAGGCGCGGGTACGCCATCGGAGGACGCGGTGCGCGGCGCCTCCTCCGACGGCCGATGTGCGACGGCGGGGCGGCGGCGAGGCTCGGGGCATGGAACCCATCCACGAACTGTCCGAGCCGGAGCGCCGGCAACTGACCGCGGTACTGCGCTCCGTGGCCAAGAACCCCTACGAGGGCTACGAGGACTTCTCGAACGCCGTCGGCGACGTGATCGCGCGGGGCGAGGTGCCCGCCTTCTTCGCCGACGTCTGCGCGCGTGTGCGCGCCGACCGCCGGGCGGGCATCTCCGACGCGCACGTGCTGCGCAACTGCCCGCTCGACGAGGACATTCCGCTGCTCGACCTGGACGACCCGGTCGCCGACAAGCACGCGCGGAAGAAGACGTTCGTCGGCGAGGCGTTCCTGGAACTCTTCGCCCAACTGGTGGAGACGCCCCTGCTGTCCTACGCGACCCGTTTCAACGGGGACTTCTTCACGGACGTCGTCGCCATCAACCGCTACAGCGGGATGCAGACGGGCTTCAGCGACAGCGAGCTGGTCTACCACAACGACCGCACGGCCCATCCGGTGCGGGCGGATTTCATCTCACTGCTCGGCATGCACTGCCCTGAGGGCGAGTTCGTCTACACCGGGTTCGTCGACGGGCGCGACCTGCTCGCCCATCTGACGGACGCGGAGCAACGGCAGCTCAGGAAGGCGCAGTTCGTCACGCCGTTCGACGTGTTCTCACGGGACAACAACAAGGAGCTGACGGTCTCCGAGGTCCACCCGATCCTGGAGAACCACCACAGCTTCCGCTACCTCGACACCTGCACGACGGCCGCCCCGGCCGCTCCCGAGTCCGCGAAGGACGCGCTGCTGGCGCTGAAGGACGCGTTGGTGCGCGCGGACAAGACCCGTCACCGCATCCGGACCGGCGACCTGTTCGTCTTCGCCAACCAGGACGGTCTGCACAGCCGCGACAAGATGGAGATCAACGATCCGGCGCGGGCGCGGCAGCGATGGCTGCTGAAGACGTACGCCTTCCGCGACGAGACGGCCGCCGAGCGGCACGCGGACCGCTGGCTGGACGGGGTGCGCGGCCGCGTGGGCGACTGACGTCACCCGTCGCGGGTCCCGGCGCACGCCGTCATGACCAGGGCGGGCGGTCCTCGTCGAGCGCTCGGCGCATCAGCAGGACCGCCTCCAGACGGTTACGGACGGACAGTTTGGTCAGCGCGTGCGACACATGGCTCTTGACGGTCGCCGGGGTGACGCCGAGCCGCCCGGCCGCCTCGCGGGTGGACAGGCCGTCCGCGAGCACGGTGAGCACCTCGCGTTCGCGCTCGGTCAGCGAACGCAGAAGCAGACCGACCGAGCGGTCGCCTCGCCGGCGCGCGGACGGCTGCGCTGCCGCGCGACCCGTCGGCGGGCACAGGCCCATCAGCTCCGGCGACACCACGACGTACCCGGCGGCGGCCGCCCGTACGGCGGTCGCGAGACGGCCGATCTCCGGGTCCTTGACCAGTACGCCCGCGCAGCCCGCGGACAGCGCGTCCCCGACGGTCCGCGTCGTCCACCGCGTGTCGAGGAGCAGAACGCGCACGCCGTGGTGCACCAGGCCGGGGACCAGCGAGGCCGGCCGGGGCCGGAAGGCGTCGGCGAGCACGACGACGTCGACGCCGTCCAGGGGCCAGCGGTGCAACGGACGGCCGCTGTCGGCGGTGTCCAGCACCGTGATCCCGTCGGCTCCGTGCAGGGCCCCCGCCAGGACGTGCCGGGACACCGGATCGGCGTCGGCGAGCAGGACGCCGACGTCGGAGGCCTCCGACTCGTACCGCAGGACCCGGCCGTTCTCGCTCCTTCGCGCGGTCGTCTCCACGCGCTGTCTCCCTTCGTCACTGCGCCGCGTGCGCCGGCTGCTTCAGGTGCGCCAGGTGCGTCGCGTTCGCCGCATTCACGGCGGACGTCCGGACCGGGGCCGGCGTACGGCAGGCCCCGGT
>NZ_JBEPBI010000332.1:0-6799 GCF_040299045.1 Streptomyces sp. NPDC001027 | reverse complement strand
CGGCCTGCATCGCGGGCCACCGCAGCGCCGAGCCCGGTCACGTGGCCGCCCTGAACAAGCTGGGACTGCGTCCGCTCGTGGACCTCGACCTCCGTCTCGGCGAGGGCACGGGCGCACTGCTGGCGTTGCCGCTGGTCCAGAGCACGGCCCGGGCGATGCACGAGGTGGCGACGTTCGACTCGGCGGGCGTGACGGAGAAGTAGGACCCGGCGGGGCCGGCGGGCGCGCTTGTGCGCACCCCTGGCCCCGCCGCATGCTGAACGCACCTGTATACATCTGAGCGCACCTTTAAAATGCGCACGTCAGGGCCGCTCCAGAGTCGCAGCGCCCGCTCACCGCACGTCTTTGCCCGGACGAGGAGCCGCACCCTCATGGCCGAACACCCCGCCTACCCCGTAGGCCTCCGCCTCACCGGCCGCAGGGTCGTCGTCCTCGGCGGCGGCCAGGTCGCCCAGCGCCGCCTGCCCGCCCTGATCGCCGCGGGCGCGGTCGTCGAGCTCGTCTCCCCGAGCGCCACCCCGTCCGTCGAGGCGATGGCCGACGCGGGCGAGATCACCTGGTCCCGCCGCCGGTACGCGCAGGGCGACCTCGCCGGAGCCTGGTACGCCCTGATCGCCACGAGCGACCACGAGGCGAACGTCTCGGCGTCCGCGGAGGCGGAGGCGCACCGCATCTGGTGCGTGCGCTCCGACGACGCCGAGGCCGCGACCGCCTGGACTCCCGCGACCGGCCACAGCGAGGGCGTGACGGTCGCCGTCCTCACCACCGACGGCCGCGGCCGCGACCCCCGGCACACCGCCGCCATCCGCGACGCGGTCGTCGAGGGCCTGCGCGACGGCACCCTCGTCGCCCCTCACCACCGCACCCGCACGCCCGGCGTGGCGCTGGTCGGCGGCGGTCCCGGCGACCCCGACCTGATCACCGTGCGCGGCCGCCGTCTGCTCGCCGAGGCGGACGTCGTGATCGCCGACCGGCTCGGCCCGCGCGACCTCCTCGCCGAGCTTCCGCCGCACGTCGAGGTGATCGACGCGGCGAAGATCCCCTACGGCCGGTACATGGCCCAGGAGGCCATCAACAACGCGCTGATCGAGCACGCCAAGCAGGGCAAGTCCGTCGTCCGCCTCAAGGGCGGCGACCCGTACGTGTTCGGCCGCGGCATGGAGGAGCTCCAGGCCCTCGCCGAGGCGGGCATCGCCTGCACGGTCGTCCCCGGCATCTCGAGTTCGATCTCGGTGCCGGGCGCGGCCGGCATCCCGGTCACCCACCGGGGCGTCGCCCACGAGTTCACGGTGGTCAGCGGTCATGTGGCGCCCGACGACGAGCGCTCGCTGGTCGACTGGGAGTCGCTGGCCAAGCTCACCGGCACGCTGGTGATCCTGATGGGCGTCGACAAGATCGGGAAGATCGCCGAGGCGCTCGTGGCGCACGGCAAGTCGCCTGACACCCCGGTCGCCCTCGTGCAGGAGGGCACGACGGCCGCCCAGCGCCGCGTCGACGCCACGCTCGCCACGGTCGCCGAGACGGTCCGCGTCCGGGAGGTCAGGCCTCCGGCGGTCGTCGTCGTCGGCCCGGTCGTCGGCGTCGGGCCGTGGACCTCAGAGTAACCGCGGGTAACACAACCGTCCCGCGCCGTTGGCACCACACCCAGGACAAGGCAGTATCACCCCTGTGGCCGATCTCATCACCGTGGAAGATCCCGACGACCCGCGCCTGCGCGACTACACCGGCCTGACCGACGTCGAGCTGCGCCGCAGACGCGAGCCCGCCGAGGGGCTGTTCATCGCCGAGGGCGAGAAGGTCATCCGACGCGCCAAGGACGCCGGGTACGAGATGCGCTCGATGCTGCTCTCGGCGAAGTGGATCGACGTCATGCGCGACGTCATCCACGAGCTCCCGGCGCCGGTCTACGCCGTCAGCCCCGACCTGGCCGAACAGGTCACCGGCTACCACGTCCACCGGGGCGCGCTGGCCTCGATGCAGCGCAGGCCGCTGCCGACGGCGGCCGACCTGCTGCACACCGCCCGGCGGGTGGTCGTCATGGAGTCGGTCAACGACCACACCAACATCGGCGCGATCTTCCGCTCGGCCGCCGCCCTCGGGATGGACGCCGTGCTGCTCTCGCCGGACTGCGCGGACCCCCTGTACCGGCGCAGCGTGAAGGTCTCGATGGGCGCGGTCTTCTCCGTCCCGTACGCCCGCCTGGACACCTGGCCCAAGGGCCTGGACTCGGTCCGCGAGGCCGGCTTCGCCCTGCTCGCCCTCACCCCGGACGAGAAGGCCCGCAGCCTCGACGAGGCCGCCCCGCACCGGATGGACCGGGTGGCTCTCATGCTCGGCGCGGAGGGCGACGGCCTCTCCACCCAGGCGCTCGTCGCCGCCGACGAATGGGTCCGCATCCCGATGTCCCACGGCGTCGACTCGCTCAACGTGGGCGCCGCGGCGGCGGTCGCCTTCTACGCGGTGGCGACGGGCCGCCCCCGCGCCTAGTAGGTCCTGTCGTTTGGATCATGCCGCAGACGTCGGGTGCGGCACGCGCATCTGCCGCGTCGTCGTCGGTTGCCGATGCTCCGCGTCGACGCCCTCCTCCGCCTTGCAGCTGCACGCACCACACCCCGCTCACCGGCGCCGAACGGTCCCGTTCGTTCCCTGCGGCTGATCCAAACGACAGGCCCTGGCTAGGCCTTTCCGCGACGTGGCGCCCTCTGCCCGAAGGACAGGGCACACGGCGCCCGGTGCGTGAGATCGCCCGCCGGAGGCCCGCCGACGTAGGGGCGGTACGCGAGCGCGCCTGGCGACGCGGCTGGGGATTGCCCTCCGGGGGAGGGCGTGCCAGGCGTCGCGTGCCGGGCGGGACTTCGCGGACACGTCCGGGCCTTCGGGGGTGACGGCGCCGAGCCGCCCTGGATGTACGGGCAGGGCCGCCGCGGGCCTCGAGGTCCACGACGCCTGCGACGTACCGATGCCGACGCCCGCCCGCGCGGCGTGCGCCGGTCAGCGGGCTGTCGTGCCGCCTGCGTCCGGCGCCGACGGCAGGTGCGGCGTCGCGTGCCGGACGACGCCGTCGCCCCCGCCGAGCCCGCGCGCCGGTCCCTCGCAGCCCTGGACGAGGGCGATGCCCAGCGCCACGAACAGCGTCACCACCACGAACACGAACAGCCGCTGACGCAGCAGACGCGGGTTCGCGGGCCGCAGTCTGCCGCCCGTCGTCCTCGGCCCGGGACGCCCGCCGCCGCGCGGACCGGGCCGACTGCCGCTGCCCGGCCGGGTGTTGCGGGCGCCGGGAGCAGGCCGGGCCCCGGACCGTGACGAAGCCCCGCCGCCGCGGGAGGGATTCGTGCCCCGCGCCGCCGCGCCGCCCCGTGCGGGGGCGGGACCGCGCGAGGACGGCGACCCGCCGCGCGGCGGGGGAGTGCCCGGCCCGCCCGGATGACGCAGCGTGCGCTCCGTGTGGCCGGGGTCCGCCAGCCGTCCGGTGGGCCGGTCCGCCTCGGCCGCCCGCGGCGCCGGAGGCCGTACGTCCGTCAGGCCCTGGGCCTCCCGGGCGGCGATCTCCTTCAGCCGCAGGGAGAGTTCGAGCGTGCTGGGCCGCTCCTCGGGGTCCTTCGCAAGGCAGGCCCGCACCAACGGCCCCAGTGCGTCGGGCACGCCGTGCAGCTGCGGCTCCTCGTGCACCACGCGGTACAGCATGACCTCCGAACTGCCCTGCCCGAAGGGCGAGTCGGCCGTCGAGGCGTAGGCGAGCGTGGCGCCGAGCGAGAACACGTCGGTGGCCGGTGTGACCAGTGCCCCGCGCACCTGCTCCGGAGCGAGGAAACCGGGGGAGCCGACCGCCGTGCCGACGTGCGTGAGCGTGGACGCGCCCGTCGCCCACGCGATGCCGAAGTCGATGATCCGCGGGCCCTTGGGGGACAGCAGGATGTTGGAGGGCTTGAGGTCCCGGTGCACGACCCCGGCCTCGTGGACGGCGACGAGCCCCTCCGACAGGGCGGCCCCGATCGCGGCGAGCTCCGCGGCGCCGAGCGGCCCCTCGTCGTTCACCTTGTCGTGCAGGGAGGGGCCGGGCACGTACTGCGTGGCGAACCACGGCCGGTCGGCGTCCAGATCCGCCGCGACCAGCCGCGCCGTGCAGCCGCCCCGGATCCGCCGGGCGGCCGACACCTCGCGCGCGAACCGCGAGCGGAACTCCTGGTCCTCCGCCAGATCGGGCCGGATCACCTTCAGCGCGACCCGCTGCCCCTTCTTGTCGGAGCCCAGATAGACGACGCCCATCCCGCCCGCGCCGAGCCGCCGGTGCAGTCGGAACGAGCCGACGACGCGCGGGTCCTCGCGCCTCAGGCGCATCATCGCCATGTTCATCCCCGCTGCCCGGTCCGTCTGACGTGGCACAGCTTACGTTTACACGGCCGTTCGCGCGCAGAGGCCGCGCCCTCTCGTCCCGATGGATTGTCAGTGCCGGATGGGAGAATCGAAGAGTGGTCAGGGAGCCCTGGGAAAGCCGTACTTCGTCGAGGGAGCCTCCTCAACCACCGGTCCCGGAAGGGGGATTGAAGCCATGAGGGGTGACCGGCCGCATACGGCCCCGGACCTCGGCGACGCCGTCCTCGTCCATGACGTGCGGGCGGGAGGAGCGGGCCGCCCGCGACCGGCCGCGGCGCCGAGAGCGGTGCCGGAAGTGAGCGAAGTCACGGCAGCTCTCGGAAAAACCGGCCCGGACCGGACGTCCCCTCCGGGAGGACCCCGAGACGTAGGACCTCCTCTCCACCCAGGGGAGTACTCACCGGCCGACGGCTCATCCTCCGGGAGGCCCGCCAATGGGTACGAAGGCATGACGACCGGAGCGGGCCGCACGCCTAGATTTGAGGTCAAGCGGCGGGTGCAGCACTCGTCCCCCGAGGTCAGACACCCGCCGCTGCCAACGACAACTGATCAGGTCAGGAGAGGGACCATGGCCCTTACGGCATCGCGGACGACGATCCGCACACCGGGACGCAGCACGCGCCCCCGTCGCACGGGCCGCCGCCACCCCCTGGTGGCGACGCTGATGGCCCTTCCCCTGGCGGTCCTGCTCCTCGTCGTCTTCGACGGCTGGGAGACAGTGGCCACACAGGCGTCGTCCGTGGGAGTGATGCTGGGGCGCTGAGCGGCGACCCCAGGCCCGGAAGAGCGGTCCGGGCGGGGACATCCACCCATATGAAACCCCGTGGGGACGGGGGTGCGGCGGACGGCAAAAGATGCAGGCGCAGCTGGGGAGCTGCGCCTGCATTGTTTTTCCCCGCCCGCCCCGCCCGTCCCGGCCCCATGCCCGACGCGCCGCGGCTTCCCTGCGTACCCTCGCGAGGAGACCGCCCCGCACGCCCTCGCCCAGGAGCCATGTGACCCCGGACCCGCTGCTCGCCGAGCTCACCCGCCGGGCCGCGGCCCGCGCGCACGCGGCCGCCCCGGCCTGCCCGTGCGGCGCGGCCACCCTCGCCGACCGCCCCGACGCCACCGTCGTCCGGCACGCCGACACCGTCGCCAAGGCGCACGCGACCGACACCGACCCGGCCGCTCTGGCGCCCCGTCTCGCGGCGGCGGCCGCCCTCCCCGACGTCCTCCTGCCCCCGCTCGCCACCGCCCCGACGCTGCTGCACGGACGCCTGGTGACGTTCTGGCCCTACGGCGCCCCGGTCGATCCGGACGATCCCGACGCCGCGCCCTGGGAGGAGGCGGGAGCGCTGCTCGCCGCGCTGCACCGCACCCCGGTCCCGGCGGGCCTCCCCGCGATGCGCGGTCCCGCCAAGGCCGCCCGGGCCGTGGCGCTCCTGCACGCAGCCGGCGCGCACCCCGCTCTCGCCCCCGTTCTCGCAGCCTGGCGCACGCTCCCGGCCTGGGCCCGGGCCGAAGCCCCCATGCCCGGCCCCGGCGCCCTCTGCCACGGCGACCTCCACCTCGGCCAGCTCGTCCGCCACCCCGTCCCGGACGGCCCGTGGCGGCTGATCGACGTCGACGACCTCGGCGTCGGCGACCCGGCCTGGGACCTCGCCCGCCCCGCCGCCTGGTACGCGTGCGGGCTGCTCCCGCCCGACGAGTGGACCCGATTCCTCGCCGCCTACCGTGCCGCGGCCGGCCCCGCCGTGCCCGATGCCGGCGATCCCTGGCCCCGGCTCGACGTCCCGGCGCGCGCACTCACCGTGCAGAGTGCGGCACGGGCCGTCACCAAGGCGGCCGCGGCCGGCCGGCCGCTCGACGAGGTCGAGCAGTGCCTGGTCGACGCCTGCGTGCGTATGGGTTCCCTCCCCTCGCAGGTGGCGGCCGACTTCGCGAAGTAGGGTGCAACCGACCGCAGCCGGACAGTGTCTGTCCTGGCGGTAGGCGAAACAGCACCGACCGGCGAGGAGTTGAGCCGAACATGCAGTGCCCGAAGTGTCACGCTCAGATGCACACGTACAACCGCAACGGCGTCCAGATCGAACAGTGCAGCAACTGCCGCGGGATCTTCCTCGACTACGGCGAGCTGGAGGCGCTGACCCGGGTGGAGTCCCAGTGGTCCCAGCCCGCGCCGCCGCCCCCGGGCGCCCCGCAGGCGTACCCGGCCGCGCCGGCCGCCCCCGCCTGGGGCGCCCCGCACGGCGGCGGTCACGGTGGTCACGGCGGTCACTACGGCGGCCACCACCGCCACAAGAGCTTCGGCCACATGCTGTTCTCCAGCTGAACCGGCGCACGCAAGAGCCCCCGACCGCGATGGCGGCCGGGGGCTCTCGGCGTGTGGACGATACTGGGATTGAACCAGTGACCTCTTCCGTGTCAGGGAAGCGCTCTC
>NZ_JBEPBI010000331.1:0-6862 GCF_040299045.1 Streptomyces sp. NPDC001027 | reverse complement strand
ATTTTACCGCCTATGTCTCAGGCCGAGTTTTGTTGTTGGGTGTCTGGTGTTCTGAGGTGTGCTCTTCCGATCTCTCGCGCCCCACAGCCCCCCGCCGGCGGCCACGGCCCAGCTGCCGCGGGAGCTGGGCCGGCAGGCCGCGAGGGGGCGGCTAAGGCATGTGCCTGCGGGCCGACTCGTTCTCCTGGGCCATGCGCCGGAGCGCCATCAGCGCGGGCTCCAGGAGGACGGTCAGCAACAGGGCGCGCTCCGCGGCCTCCAACGGGTCGTCCAGACCGTCGAGTTGGTCGAGATCGAGGACGGCGGTCCGCTCGGCGAGCCGCGCATAGGGCAGCAGGGTCCGCCAGTCGAGCGGGACGCCCAGGTCGCGCAGGGAGCCCAGGGTCTCGGCGAGGGCGGCGCGGGCGGGCGCCGCCTGATGCACATCCCAGTCCAGCTCCCTGACCAGTTCCTCGACCTCGGCGGCCTCCGGTCCGTCCTCGGCGGGATTCCCGCCCACCCGGACGGCCCCCAGCGCGAGGCCCAGCATCCGGTGGGTGTCGTCCGTGTGCTCCGCGAGGGCGTCGAGCACCTCGCGGGTGGTGCTGACCGACAGGCCGCGCACGCCGGTCAGCGCGCGTACCAGGCGAAGCCGGCGCAGGTGCTGGTCGTCGTACTCGGCCTGGGTGGCGGCGGTCTGACGGCCCGGCGGGAGGAGCCCCTCACGAAGGTAGTACTTGATCGTCGTCACGGAGACGCCGCTGCGGCGGCTCAGTTCGGAGATGCGCATGCGGACGGCTCCGGTTCGGTGGTCGGCCTTGCCCGAAAAACTGGATACGTCTACTGTCTAACATAGATAGTGAAGGTATCCAATATTCCTTCGCGCCGCCGGAGAGAAGGCATCAGCCATGCCCACCCTGCGCTGGACCACCGTCAGCACCGCCGCCCCCGACGCCGAGGCGTTCGTCATGGCCTCCCGGTTCGAGGTCCGCTCGTTCAAGGACGTCCCGCGCTTCTTCCTCAGGTCGCTGGCCGCGTGGAAGCAGGTGTCCGGCGCGCCGGGCGCCTACGGCGCCTCGCTGATCGCCCAGCCGCTGAAGCGCACCTTCTGGACCCTGTCGGCCTGGGAGGACAAGGACGCGCTCTACACGTACGCGCGGACCGAACCGCACAGATCGATCATGACCGGACTGCGGCCGACCATGAAGGACTCGACCTTCGCCTTCTGGCAGACCCCGGCGGCGGACCTGCCCGTCGACTGGACGGACGCCCGCCGCCGCCTCGCCGAGCAGTCACGCACCGGTGCCTGAAACCCCACGCCGAGGAGAGATCCACGCCATGACGCTGTCCGAAGAGACCCCGGTCCTCGACCACCCGGTCGCCCCCGCCCCGCCGGCCGAGCGCCGCCGCACACCCCTGTGGCTCGCGATCGTCGCCGCCAGCGTGCCCATGTTCATGGTCGCGCTCGACAACCTGGTCGTCTCCACGGCCCTGCACACGCTGGCCGTCGACCTCAAGGCCGACACGCAGCAACTGCAGTGGTTCGTCAACGCCTACGTACTGAGCTTCGCCTGTCTGCTCATGACCGGCGCCGCACTGGGCGACCGGTTCGGACGCCGGCGGGTCTTCGTCGCCGGCATCGCGCTGTTCACGCTTGCGTCCGTCGGCTGCGGCCTCGCCGACACGAGCGCGCAGCTGATCGCCTTCCGCACGATTCAGGGCTTCGGGGCGGCGGCCGTCATGCCGCTGTCGTTGACCCTGTTGTCCCATGCGGTGCCCGACCGGCTGCGCGGCATGGCGCTCGGCGTGTGGTCCGGGGTCAGCGGTCTGGCCGTCGCGATGGGGCCGGTGGTGGGCGGCGCGGTGGTGGAAGGCCTCGACTGGCGGTGGATCTTCTGGATCAACGTCCCGGTGTGCGTGATCGCGATCCCGCTGGTGCTCTTCGCCCTGCGGGAGAGCTCGCTGCCCGGCGTGCGCCTCGACCTGGTCGGCATGGCGCTGGCGGCGGCGGGGCTGTGCGCGGTGGTCTGGGCGATCGTGCACGGCGAGCCGGACGGCTGGACGTCGGCGAAGGTGCTCGGCGCGTTCACCGCGGGCGTGGTGCTGCTGGCCGCCTTCGTCGGCTGGGAGTCCCGGACGCCGGAGCCGATGCTGCCGCTGTCGTTCTACCGCGTGCGGTCCTTCACCCTCACCAACGTCGTCTCGGCGGCGATGTACTTCGGCGTCTTCGGCTCCCTGTTCCTGCTCGCGCAGTATCTCCAGATCGTGCCGGCGCGCACCCCGCTGGAGGCCGGTGTGCGCACCCTGGCCTGGACGCTGATGCCGATGTTCGTCGCGCCCGTGGCGGGCCTGCTCACGGACCGGGTGGGCGGCGGCCGGCTGATGGCCCTCGGCCTCTTCCTCCAGGGCGTCGGCCTGGGCTGGATCAACCTGGTCGCGGACGTCGACACGGCGTACTCCTCGCTGGTCGGACCGATGATCGTGGCCGGCGTCGGCATGGGCTTCGTCTTCGCGCCGACGGCGGCGGTGGTGCTCGGCTCGGTCGCCAAGGAGCACGCCGGGAAGGCGTCCGGCGCCAACACCACGGTCCGCGAGATCGGCGGCGCCCTCGGCATCGCGGTGCTGAGCACGGTGTTCGTGGGCCACGGCAGCACCATGGGCCCGCAGCAGTTCGTGGACGGGCTGCACCCCGCGGTCTGGACGGGCGTGGCGGTCGTCCTGGCCGGAGCCGTGTGCGCGCTCGGCATCCCGCGTCGACAGCAGCCCTCCGAAGGGTCCGCACAGCGGTCCTGACGCCCCCGGCCGGCGGCGGGGCCACGCCTTCGCGCTCCGCCGCCGAGGCGTTGACCCCGGCCGTCCCCCGCCGCGCACACCTGAGCGCGAGCCCGCTGGAATGATCAAAAAACGGAAGGGTTAGCATATGAGCGCCACCTAGCTCGAAAGATAGGCCCGTGACGCTCAACGACGATTCGTTCACTGACTGGAAGAACCGCGAGGAGATCGCGGAGTCGATGATCCCGATGATCGGGAAGCTGCACCGCGAGCGGGACGTGACGGTCCTGCTGCACAGCCGCTCCCTGGTGAACAAGTCGGTGGTCAGCATCCTCAAGACCCACCGGTTCGCCCGGCAGATCGCGGGCGAGGAGCTCTCGGTCACCGAGACGCTCCCGTACCTGGAGGCCCTCACCTCCCTCGACCTCGGCCCGTCCCAGATCGACCTCGGCATCCTCGCCGAGAGTCACCGGGCCGACGACCGCGCTCTGTCGGTGCGGGACTTCACCGCCGAGGCCGTCGCCGGCGCCACCGGCGCCCACAAGATCGACCGGCGCGAACCGCGCGACGTCGTGCTGTACGGGTTCGGCCGCATCGGCCGCCTCGTGGCCCGGCTGCTCATCGAGAAGTCCGGCTCCGGCAACGGCCTGCGGCTGCGCGCCATCGTGGTGCGCGGCGGCGGCGAGCGGGCCGCCGAGGACATCGTCAAGCGGGCGTCCCTGCTGCGCCGCGACTCCGTGCACGGCCAGTTCCAGGGCACGATCACGGTCGACGAGACCAACAGCAAGATCATCGCCAACGGCAACGAGATCACGGTCATCTACGCCGACGACCCCTCCGAGGTCGACTACACGGCGTACGGCATCGACAACGCCATCCTGATCGACAACACCGGCAAGTGGCGCGACCGCGAGGGCCTGTCCCGGCATCTGCGCCCCGGCGTCGACAAGGTGGTCCTGACCGCTCCCGGCAAGGGCGACGTCCCGAACATCGTGCACGGCGTCAATCACGACACCGTCAAGCCGGACGAGCAGATCCTGTCCTGCGCGTCCTGCACCACCAACGCGATCGTCCCGCCGCTGAAGGCTATGGCCGACGAGTACGGCGTGCTGCGCGGCCACGTGGAGACCGTCCACTCGTTCACCAACGACCAGAACCTGCTGGACAACTACCACAAGGCGGACCGTCGCGGCCGCTCGGCGCCGCTGAACATGGTCATCACCGAGACCGGCGCGGCGTCCGCCGTCGCCAAGGCGCTGCCCGACCTCGACGCGCCGATCACCGGCAGCTCGATCCGGGTCCCGGTGCCGGACGTCTCGATCGCGATCCTGAGCCTGCGGCTCGGCCGCGAGACGGACCGCGAGGAGGTCCTCGAGTACCTGCGCGGCGTCTCGCTGACCTCGCCGCTGCGCCGCCAGATCGACTTCACCACGGCGCCGGACGCGGTCTCCATGGACTTCATCGGCTCGCGCCACGCCTCGATCATCGACGCCGGCGCCACCAAGGTCGACGGGGACAACGCGATCCTCTACCTCTGGTACGACAACGAGTTCGGCTACTCCTGCCAGGTCGTCCGCGTCGTCCAGCACGTCTCGGGCGTGGAGTACCCGACGTTCCCCGCGACGAGCGCCTGACCGGCGGTCGCCGGGAAGGGCCGGCAGTCCGCGACGGCCGGGGCGGGGCGCCTTTCGGGCGTCCCGCTCCGGCCGCCTGCGGGATCCGTCAGGCGGACGTCTCCGGGCGTCCCGGCTCGGCCCAGTGGGTGTGGAACGCGCCCGGCCGGTCGGTGCGGCCGTAGGTGTGGGCGCCGAAGTAGTCGCGCTGACCCTGGAGCAGGGCCGCCGGCAGCCGCTCCGCCCGCAGGGTGTCGTAGTGGGCGAGCGCGGCGGAGAAGGCCGGCACCGGGATGCCGCGGCGGGCCGCGGAGGCCACGGTCTCCCGCCAGGGCACCTGCGCGTCGGTGATCTCCATGGCGAACTCCATCTCGCCCAGCAGGCTGACCAGGTCCGGGTCGGCCGCGTACGCGGCGCGGATGCGGTCCAGGAACGAGGCGCGGATGATGCAGCCGCCGCGCCAGATCCGGGCGACCGCGCCCAGGTCGATCTTCCAGCCGAACTCGCCGGCCGCGTCCTGGATCATCTTCCAGCCCTGGTCGTACGCGATCACCTTCGAGGCGTACAGGGCGTGCTCGACCTGCGAGGTGAAGCGGGTGGCCTCGGTGCGGCTGAGCGGCGGCGTGGTGCCGCCGGGCAGGCCCGCGTAGGCGGCGCGCAGTTCGCGCTGCCCGGAGGCGGCCCGGGCGAACGTGGCCTGGGCGATGGCGGTCACCGGGGAGCCCAGCTCCAGGGCGGTCTGCACGGTCCAGCGACCGGTGCCCTTCTGTCCGGCGGCGTCGGCGACGACGTCGACGAACGCCCGGCCGGTGGCGGCGTCGGCGTGCGCGAGCACCTCGGCGGTGATCTCGATGAGGTACGAGCCGAGGCGGCCCTCGTTCCAGGTCCGGAAGATGCCGGCGATCTCGGCCGGCGTGTAGCCGGCGACCTGGCGCAGCAGGTCGTACGCCTCGGCGATGAGCTGCATGTCGGCGTACTCGATGCCGTTGTGCACCATCTTGACGAAGTGTCCGGCGCCGTCGGTGCCGATGTGCGTGGCGCAGGGCTCGCCGTCGACCTTGGCGCTGATGGACTCGAACATCGGGCCGAGCACGTCGTACGACTCGCCGGAGCCGCCGACCATGATCGCCGGCCCGTTCAGCGCGCCCTCCTCACCCCCGGAGACGCCGGCGCCGACGAAGTGGAGGCCGCGCTCGCGCAGCGACTCCTCACGGCGGCGGGTGTCGGCGTAGTGGGCGTTGCCGCCGTCGATGATCATGTCGCCGGGCTCCATGAGCGGGGCGAACTCCTCGATGACCGCGTCGGTGACGGCGCCCGCCTGCACCATGATCATCAGGCGGCGGGGGCGTTCCAGCGCCGCCACGAAGTCCGCGGCCGACTCGGCGGGCACGAACGCGCCCTCGTGCCCGAACTCCTCGACGAGCGCGCGGGTGCGTCCGGCGGTGCGGTTGTGGACGGCGACGGTGTAGCCGTTGCGGGCGAAGTTGCGCGCGAGGTTGCGGCCCATCACGCCGAGGCCGGTGACGCCGATGGCGGCGGTTGCGTTCACGAGGTGTCCCTTGGATCGGTGGCGTGGCCGGAGGGCGGGCGCCGCCCCCGGTACCCCCAGGTACGGACCGTCGGCCGGTTCTGCTCGATTCCCCGCCGAACAAGCCTGGACAGCCGGTCGCCGCGGCCCTCGCCCCTCGGTCCGCAGGGCCGCTCCTACCGGCGTCGCCAGGGCAGCGCGGCGGGGTCGGCCTCGGTGCTCTCGGCCCGGTGCAGGGCCTCGCTGATCACTTCGCCGATCTCCGCGAACTGCCGCACCTGTTCGGGAGTGAGCACGTCGAACACCGCCCGGCGCACGGCCTCGACATGACCGGGGGCCACCTCCTCCAGCAGGGCCCTGCCCGCGTCGGTGAGGAAGGCGAGCTGGCCGCGGCCGTCCGAGGGGTCCTCCCGGCGGCCCACGAGGCCGACGTCGCGCAGCCGGCTCACCGCGTGGGTGAGCCGGCTGCGGGTGATCTTCAGCCGCTCCGCCAGGTCGGACATGCCGAGGGTGGTCTGCGGGGCCATGGAGAGGTAGGCGAGCAGACTGTAGTCGGCGTGTGTCATGCCCGCGTCGCGCCTCAACTGCCGGTTCAGATGGTCGGACAGCAGCGTGGAGAACTCGACGTAGGCCAGCCAGGCACGTCGTTCGTCGGCGTTGAGCCACCGGGGCGTCGTGGACATGCGCACACAGTACGGGGTGTTTTCCGACGATCGGTCCGCTCACCCGGCACGGCGGACCGCAGGGCGGGCGGGGCGTGCGGACGGGGCGGGGACGAGGGCGCAGGACGAGCGCCCTCGTCCCCCGGGCCGCGACCTCGCCCCCCGGATCGCGTCGTCACGGCGACGGGCGGCGGGTCCACCGGAGCGCGGGAGCCCCCCCCCCCACAGCCACCCCCACCCAGATCGGAAAATGGTCGTGTTGGGTAAAAGAGTTGTACAAGTTGTGTTGATGTACGGGGGCGGCGGAA
>NZ_JBEPBI010000330.1:0-6878 GCF_040299045.1 Streptomyces sp. NPDC001027 | reverse complement strand
GGCTGGTGGGAGATGCGGATCGCGTTGAACCCGGCGTCCTTGAGGATCTCGACCCGGCGTTCCTCGGCGCGCGCGTAGGTCGCCGCTCCGAGGATCCCGTTGTCGTGGTGGACGCAGGCGCCGCGGAGCTTGACGGTCTCGCCGTTGAGGCGCAGGCCGTGCTCGGGGTCGAGTTGCAGGGCGCGGATGCCGAAGGTGGCGTGCTCCTCGTCCACGTCCCCCAGGGCAACGCGGCAGTCGTAGAGGTTCGGCGCCTCGGGGCTCCACAGGACCGGGGAGGGGACGTAGAGACGCTGCCGGACCGTCGCCGGTTCACCTGGCAGCACCGTGACCCTGGAGACGTCGCTCGCGACGACGGTCCCGGCGGCGTCCCGTATCTCCGTGACGACGGGGAGCGTGCGCACCTCGATCGAGTCGTTGGCCACCTCCGTCGTGACCTCGACCACGGCACGCGAGTCGTCGATGTCGGGGGTGGTGACGCGGACGCCGTCGGGCGCGATACGGACCACCTCGCCGACGAGCAGCCAGGTGTCGCGGTAGATCCCCGCGCCCGTGTACCAGCGGGAGTCGCGGTGGGCGCGGGCCTCGACCCGGATCTCGTTCTCGCCTTCCTCACCGTTCCCGCCGAATCGCAGGAAGCGGTCGGCGTCGATACGGAAGTGCGAGTAGCCGTAAGGCCGTTGGCCCGCGTAGTCGCCGTTGATGTACACGGCCGCGTCGCGGTACACGCCCTCGAACTCGACGAAGATCCGCTTGCCCCGGCACTCCTCCGGGACGGAGAAGGTCTTGCGGTACTCGAAGACCCCGCCGGGGAAGTAGGCGCCTGCGGCGCCCTCCATCGTGACGTCGCCCGCCGGCGCCGCTCGCTGCTGCTCGATCATCGCGTCGTGCGGCAACGTCACCGGCCGGTACGGGACCACGTGACCGGACAGCTCGGCGAAGGGGTTCACCTTGGGCCGGACCTGCCAGCCGTCGTTGAAGGACGTGCGCATCATGTGGTCTCCATGAGTGGTCGGCTCTCCGCCGTCCGGGAGCCGGACGCGCAGCCCTGCAGGGTGCGATGCACCCCGGCGACCTGGCCTTGAGCGATCACGATGTTTCGACCTCTAAAATCTATCACTTAAAAAATTAATGGCTAGGGTGAACGCGAGCCCTCTTGAACAACACGTCCTGAGCACCCGTTCCCCTTCGAGGTGCACGACCGCGCGGCCGACCGGGACGAGCGCGAGCCGACCTGGGGCGGCCGCCCGCAACACATGGCCGCCGTCGACGAGCCCCACGCCATCGCGTTCCTCACCTCCCCGGCGGGGTCATTCATCACTGGGGCCGACCTGCTCGTGGAAGACGGGCTCATGTCGATGAGCCCCGAAAGCCGTGTCAGTTGAGGGTTCGGCTTGTGACGATCGGCGGATCCTTGTGTATCGGCGATGCTCCCGTCGAGGACGGATTTGCGTCCCGGCTGCGT
Organism: Streptomyces sp. NPDC001027; assembly: GCF_040299045.1. Classification (NCBI taxonomy): domain Bacteria; kingdom Bacillati; phylum Actinomycetota; class Actinomycetes; order Kitasatosporales; family Streptomycetaceae; genus Streptomyces; species Streptomyces sp. NPDC001027. The sequence continues at coordinate 5,413 of NZ_JBEPBI010000330.1, read as the reverse complement.
CGTCACCGAATCCTGGAGCACCCCCGGCTGCGATATCACTGGGGCAAGTTGGGCAGTCAGCGCCGGGAGCCGATGTACCGACCGGTAAAAGAGGCGGTCAGGCAGCCGGCTCCCCGACGAGCCGACGACCGCGAGCTCTGCCGTGGCCGCCCGCGCACCTCATGAGTCCCGCCGCACCGTGACCGTCGCCGTCGCCCAAGCGGCCGCCCCGTTGTTCGACACTCCGGGCTGCAATGGCCCGGGCCGAAGAACTCCTCCGGGGCGCCGAGGTCGTCGTCCTTCCCGAGGCGTTCCTCGGGGGCTACCCGAAGGGACTGGACTTCGGCGTCACGGTCGGCAGCCGCTCCCCGGACGGCCGCGATCTCTTCCGCCGCTACCACGCAGCCGCCATCGAAGACCCGGCCCGGAGATCGAAACCCTGGCCGCGCTCACCCGGGAACTCGGATGCCACGCCGTGGTCGGCGCGGTCGAACGTCAGGGCGGCACCCTGTACTGCGTCGCGCTCTTCTTCGGCCCCGACGGCTACCTGGGCCTGCACCGCAAGCTGATGCCCACCGCCGCCGAGCGTTACCTGTGGGGGCAGGGCGACGGATCCACTCTCCCCGTCATCGACACCGGCGCCGCCCGTATCAGCTCGGCGATCTGCTGGGAGAACTACATGCCGCTGCTGCGCGCCGCGCTGTATGCCAAGGGCGTGGATCTGTGGTGCGCGCCGACCGTCGACGACCGCGACGCCTGGCAGTCCACCATGCGGCACATCGCCCTGGAAGGCCGCTGTTTCGTCCTCAGCGCCAACCAGTACCTGCGGCGCGACGCCCTGCCGGCCGATCTCCACACCGTCTAGGGCGACGAACCGGACACCGTCCTGATCGGCGGCGGCTCTGTCATCGTCTCCCCGCTCGGCGAGGTCCTGGCCGGGCCGCTGCGCGACGGCGAGGGAATCCTGACCGCGGAACTGGACCTCGACAACCTGACCCGCGCCCGTTTCGACCTCGACACCACCGGCCACTACGCCCGCCCCGACGTCTTCACCCTCCATGTCGATGAGTCCCCCCACCTCACCGTCACCGCCAGTTGACCGCACCGGCAGGACTGCGACAGCTCCGCTCTGCACGCCCGGTCGTCACGCGGCCCACCTCGCTGATCGGCAGGCCGCCCGAAGGAGAAGCGCACCGACTCCTGCAGCGCGGCCATCAGGTGCAAGTCCAGGTCCGGGGCCCGGCCCTGCTCCTCGGCTCGGGTGCCTCTAGCAGCGGCTTGTCCTCCCGCTTGTACTCGGTGATCTTCGCCACGGCGTCGGTGTAGAAGTCACGGAACTCCTCCCCCTGAAGATCCTCGCGGGTCATGGAATCCATCAGCGCCAGCGCGCTCTCGATCTCCCTCTAGGACACCTCGACCGGCGGCGGCAGCAGTTCGGCGGGGTCACGGATCTCGTCCGGCAGGCGCATCGCGTGCAAAACGCTCGCATCCCCGCGCACCCTGAGCAGACCCCACGCGTTAGCGGCCCAACCACGCGTACGTGGCGACCACGACCTTCGCCGAGCGCCCCAGCGCCTGGCGCAGCAGCTTGCAGGGCTTCGCCGCGACCTGGCCGGACGGCTGCAGGTAGTGGTCCCCGCTGATGCGGAACGGGTCCACCGAATCCAGTGGCACGAAGGCCTCGATCTCGATCGCCTTGGCCGTCGGCAGGTCGCGCAGTTCCTGGCCAAGCGCCATCCTGGCTCGGAGAAGTCACCCGGCCGAAGCTGATCGCGCCGGACCACATCGTTCGGGGCACCGCACACCTCCAGCGTACGAACACCAGCGGCCCCCAGCACGGGAATGCACTCCCCCGGAAAACGGGGGCGGCGCGGGCCCCAGGACTGGTCGTCGACGAGGCGGCCGCTGTCGTTGCGCAGGGTGGCGGTGTGGTGATCGTTGTTCCACACGTAACGCGGCGGCCCTGGAGAGGTCGGTGCGGAGGTCGCGGCCCGGGGAGTCGTACTGGACGGCGGAGATCTGCTCCTTCGCGCGGGCCGGGCGGGCGTGGTCGGCGGCGGTGACCTGCAGCGCCGCCATCGAGACAAACGCGCCGGAGGGCTGGACCTCGTCTGCTGTTCCCTGCTTACTCCGTCCCCTTCGTCCATCCGCCGGACGTACATCCCTCGGAGAGGCCCTCGCCGACGGCGTGGACCCCGTCTCGAAGCTCGTCACGAAGCGTCCGTTGCCAGTCGATGGAGAAGAAGAGACATTCGGTGAGGGATGACCTCGGTTGTCGCGATCGAGGTGCTGCTGCGTTGCACGCCGGGCGCCAGCTGCACGGCCTGTGTGATCCGGTGCAGATCAACAGTGTCGCGAGCGACCACTCGGAGTATGAGGTCTGCGTCTCCTGTCGTGGTGTGCGCTTCGATGACCTCTGGAATGGCACTGATCGCCGCATAGGCCGAGTCGGTCTGCTGCTGCGACACGGACAGAGTCACGAAGGCGAGTAGGGGCCGGCCGATTGCCGCTGGGGAGAGAGGGGCGCTGGGTGTGCCCAGCGCCCCGCCGTCGTGGAGCCTCTTCAGGCGCGCCTGCACCGTGTTCCGCGACATCCCCAGCCGGGCAGCGATCTCGATCAGCGGGGCTTCGGGTGAGTCATCCCGGGCGAGCAGTATTCGGGCATCAACCGCATCAAGGTTATGCATATGACAGACAGTACGTCACGGGGCGGCCCTCGATTGTGCATCTGCACGATCAGATTTGATGTAGTTGTGCATATGGGCCGCTCTCTCTAACTTCTGCGAGCATGAGCGCAGCACGTAACCACACCGACTTGCCACGTATCGACCTCCGAGGGTTCACCTCGCCCGTGCATTTCCTGCCTCGGCTGAGCGATGAACTCGGCGTGGAGGTCTGGGCGAAGCGCGACGACCTGGGCTCGGTAGGTCTCGCAGGGAACAAGGTGCGCAAGCTCGAGACGGAGCTCGCGCACGCACGCACGCTGGGAGCCACCCACATTGTGACCGAAGGCTCTCGCCATTCCAACGCCACTCGTGCAGCTGCCGCTGCGGCAGCCGCGATCGGAATGAAGTGCACTCTCGTGCTCTGCCACAACGAGCCGAAGGAGCCCGTGGGCAATCTTCTCCTCGATGCCCTTTTCGGCGCCGACCTCCGTCTTGTCGGCGACGTCTCCTGGGTAGAACTCGCTCGGCTGACCGAGGATGTCGTCCGCGAGCTGGAGGCTGTCGGCGAGCGGGTCTACCGACTGCCCATCGGCTCGGCAACCGGCCGTGGAGCGGCGAGCTTCGCGCGCGCCTACATCGAAGCCGAAGAGCAGATGGAGGCGCAGGGTGCGACATTCAGTACGATCGTGCACGCCAGCTCGGCGGGGAGCACGCACGCGGGACTTGCACTGGGGCGAGCGGTCCGTCAGAAGTCGACCCGCGTCATCGGCGTCGTCGTCGCGGGAGAGGTGTACGACGACGTACCGGGGAACTACCTCCGGCTCGCGAACGAGGCAGCTGATCTCATCGCGCCCACCATTCGCGTCGCCGCCTCCGACATCGAGCTGACTGAGGACTACTTGGGGGAGGGCTACGGACAGCCCGCCGCGGGCGTCACGGAGGCCATAGACCTCATGGCGCGGCTCGAGGGAATCGTGGTCGACCCGGTGTACACGGCGAAAGCGGTCGCGGCGATCATCGACATGGCGCGCAAGGAAACGATCGAGGGCCCAGTACTTTTCTGGCACACCGGGGGGTACCACGCGATCTTCGATCCGAGCTATGCGGCGGCAGTGTGGTCTGACCTTCCTCGACTGAGGGACATTCGGCTCTGAAAGCTGTCCTGAAAGCCGGCGCCGCCATGGCCGCCACGATGGGTGTCCAGTTGGCCGAACAGAGGGGGGCCGCCGAGCCGGACCGTGTGCCGCACGGCGGCCTCGCTGACGTCGATGCCCAGAGCGGTACGGCCCCGGGCGGCGAGTTCGGCGACCAGCCGTCCGGGACCGCATCCGACGTCGAGGACGGCGCCCTCGCAGCGGTCCAGGACCTCGCGGTCCACGACGTCCGCGCGGCCGCACCAGCGCTCCACGTCCAGGGGGAGCAGCCAGCCGTCCCCGCGGCGCAGGAAGAGCGGCCCGCGGCCGGCCCGCAGGGCGTCGGCGTACGGATCGGCGCGGGACCAGCCTTGCTCCGCGCCGTGCTCCGCGCCCTCGCGCGTGACCATGTCGTTCGTCGTCACGTCGTTCCTCGCCGCGTCGTGCGTCGTCACGTCTTTCGTCATCGCCTCGGGCGTCGGGCTCATCGGCTGCCGACCGCGCGGAGCCGGGTCAGGGCGGCGGCGAAGCGGCCGTGCGCGGCGCCGGCGGCGACCGCCTCGGCGTCGGCGCACGTGTCCACGTCCCGCAGGCGCGGCAGATCGCGCACCCGCAGTCCGGCGGCGACGAGCCGTGCCCGCTGCACCGCCCCGGTCGCGGCCGTCGACATCGGCACCCCGCGCAGCAGATCGGGATCGGGGCAGGCCAGCCCGAGCGCCCAGAAGCCGCCGTCCTCGGCCGGGCCGAAGCAGGCGTCGTACCCGTCGAAGTCCACGGTGAGCAGTTCCGGCGTCACCTGGGGGGTGTCCATCCCGATCAACAGGGCCGGGCCGTCGCATCCGGCGAAGGCCGCGGCGAGCCGCTCGTCGAGACCGCCCGCAGACTGCGGCACGACGTCGAAACCGGGCGGCAGCCACGGTCCGCTCGCCCCGTCGAGCACGAGCACGCGACGCACGGCGGATGTCGCGGCCACCGTGCGCAGGGTGTCCTCGAGGGCCGCCTCGGCGAGCGACGCGGCCTCGACGGGCGTGAACGGCGGGGTCAGGCGGGTCTTCACCCGGCCCGGCCGCGGTTCCTTGGCGACGACGAGCAGGGTGGTCATCGGCGGACGCCTTCCTGCGCGGGCGCCGGAGCGGCAGCGGGGCTCGCCGCGGGTTCCGGAGCCGCGGGCTCGGCCAGGACACGGCTCATGTCGCGCACCGCCTGCCAGGTGCCCCGCCAGGTCCCGGTCACCTTGGACGCGCCCGACCGCGGCAGATAGGGGACGTCGTGTTCGGTCACGCGCCAGCCCGCGTCGGCGGCCCGCACGACCATCTGCAGGGGGTAACCGCTGCGCCGGTCGGTGAGGCCGAGCCCGAGCAGCGCCTCACGGCGGGCGGCGCGCAGCGGACCGAGGTCGTGCAGCCGCAGGCCGGTACGGCGGCGCAGCATCCGGGCGAGCGCGAGGTTGCCGGCCCGGGCGTGCGCGGGCCACGCGCCGCGGCCCTGCGGGCGTCTGCGTCCGAGCACCAGGTCGGACTCGCCGGCCCGGACCTCGCGCACGAACGGCACGAGCAGGGCCGGGTCGAGGGAGGCGTCGCAGTCGCAGAAGCACACGATGCCGGCGGTCGCGGCGCTCAGCCCCGCGTGGCAGGC
>NZ_JBEPBI010000329.1:0-6950 GCF_040299045.1 Streptomyces sp. NPDC001027 | reverse complement strand
CCGCGGGCGCCCCGCCGCAGGTGAGCGGCCCGCGGACCTGCGCGGGCCGGAGGCGCTGAAGTTCCTGTGGGAGTGGTATCTGCTGCCGCTGGCCGAGGCGATGGCGCCGGGGGTGCGGGCGGCGATCGAGGAGTTCCGGCCCGACGTCGTCGTCGCCGACCAGCAGGCCTTCGCCGGCGCCCTGGTCGCCGAGCGGCTGGGCCTGCCCTGGGCGACCTCGGCGACCACGTCCGCCGAGTTCACCGACCCGCTGGCCGGGCTGCCCAAGGTCCGCCGGTGGCTGGACGAGCGGCTGACCGCGCTGCGGGCCGCCGTCGGCGACCCCGCCGGAGCCGGCGACCCCCGATTCTCCCCGCATCTCGTTCTCGCCTTCAGCACACCGGAGTTGGCGGGCGGACCGCCCGGGACCGCCGACCGCGGCGTGATCTCCGGCAGCGGCGGGAGCGTCTGCTGGGTCGGCCCGTCGGTCTCGGCCCGGCCGTCCGCCGCCGGTTTCCCGTGGGAGTGGCTCGACGCCGGGCGCGCCACCGTGCTGGTCTCGCTCGGCACCGCGAACGCCGACGTCGGCGGCCGCTTCCTCGACGTGTGCCGGAGCGCGCTGCGGGAGCGGGCCGACCGGGTGCAGGGGGTGATCGTGGACCCCGGCGGCGCACTGGGAGCGCGGGAGCCGGACCTGGACAAGGACGTGCTGATCGTGCCGTCCGTGCCGCAACTCGCCCTGCTGGAGCGGGGAGTCGGCGCGGTGGTCTGCCACGCGGGCCACAACACCGTGTGCGAGTCCCTGTGGCACGGAATCCCGCTCGTCGTGGCCCCCATCCGCGACGACCAGCCGGTGGTGGCCGGGCAGGTCGTGGACGCGGGGGCCGGGGTGCGGGTGCGCTTCGGCCGGGTCACCGCACAGCGGTTCGGCGCGGCGCTCGACTTCGTCCTGGACGACCCCGGCCCCCGCGCGGCGGCCGTCCGGATCCGCACCGCGTTCCGCGCCGCGGGCGGCGCGCCCGCCGCGGCGGCCCGACTCGACGCACTGGCACGGGAGTTCAGATGACCGATCAGACCACGTCCGGCGATCCGACCGAGCCCGTCAGGCCTGCGGAGACCGCAGAGCCCGCAGAGCCCGTCAAGTCTGCCGAGCGGATAGCCGGACTGCGGCCCGTCTACCAGGCGGACCTCGCCGCCGGGCTGGAGCGCTTCTTCGAACCCCGCCGCGCCGACTGCCCCTGGTGCGGCGCACGCGAGCTGACCACCCGCCTGCGCACCACCGACCTGCTCCAGCACAAGCCGGGCCGGTTCGTGCTGGACCGCTGCGAGCGCTGCGGGCACACCTTCCAGAACCCTCGTCTCAGCGCGCAGGGACTGGAGTTCTACTACCGGGACTTCTACGACGGACTGGGCGAGAAGAAGCTCGGCGACACCTTCGGCGGCCGGACGAAGATGTACCGGGGGCGGGCCGAGTCGATGCTGCCGCACGACCCCGCGCCGAAGAGCTGGCTGGACGTGGGCACCGGGCACGGTCACTTCTGCGCAGCCGCCCGGGAGGTGCTGCCCGGCACGGTGTTCGACGGGCTCGACTTCACCGACGGCGTCGAACTCGCCGAGCGGGAGGGCCGGGTGGAGCGCGGCTACCGGGGGGACTTCCCGGACCTCGCGTCCGAACTGGCCGCCCGCTACGACGTGGTGAGCATGTTCCACTACCTGGAGCACAGCACCGATCCCGACCGTGAGCTGCGCGCCGCCCGGGAGGCGGTCCGGCCCGGCGGGCACCTGCTGATCGAGGTGCCGGACCCGGAGAGCCGCTACGCACGGCTGCTGGGCCGCTGGTGGCTTCCCTGGCTCCAGCCGCAGCACCTGCACCTCGTGCCGGCGGCCAACCTGCGGGAGCGGCTCACGGGCCTGGGCTTCACGGTGGTGGCGGAGCAGCACGCTGAGCCGCACGACCCGGTCGACCTGCTGGCCGGCGTCTGGCTCGCGCTGGACCACGCGGCGCCGCGCGACGACGCGCCCTGGCTGCCCCGACCGCCGGGCGCGCTGCGCCGCGCGCTGCGCGGGGCGGTGCTGGTCGCCGGGATCCCGGCACTGGTCGTCGCCACGTTGCTGGACCGGTTCGCGGTACGGCCGCTGTCGCACCGGCTCGGCGTGTCCAACGCCTACCGGCTGGTGGCCCGCCGGGACTGACCGGCCGGACCGGCGGGCGTGCAGGCGTGCAGGCGTGCGGGCGTGCGGGCGTGCAGGCGTGCGGGCGTGCGGGCGTGCGGGCGTGCGGGCGTGCGGGATGACGGCAGTCAACGACGCGTCCGGAGAGGATCCGCACCTCCTGCGCCGGCCCGATACCAGCCCCCTGCCCGCCGCTCAGGGCGCCTGCCCGTCTCTCAGCGCACCGTCGCCGTGACCGCCTCGGCGACGACCGCGGCGACGGCCGCCGGCTGCTCGACGAGGGCGAGGTGTCCCGCGTCCGCCACCGCCACCGTACGAACCCGCGGGCAGGCCTCGATGCCCCGCCGCTCGCCGTCCGTCAGGCCGATCCCGTCCCGGTCGCCGCGCACCACCCACGCGGGGACCTCGGCCTCGCACAGCCGCGGGACCAGGGACGGATACCGGTCGAGGTACGCGTAGTAGGCCCGCACGATCCGTCGGCAGGCCGCCGGGTCGCTGCCGCCCATGGCCGCCGCCAGCGCCTCGGCGCGGTGCGGCGGCAGTTCGCGTTTCAGCGCCCGGGGCAGCAGCCGGATCATGGCGGCCCAGGCCGCGCCGCCCAGCACGGGCACCCGGCCCAGGACGTTCAGGACGGTCAGGAAGCGGGCCTCGTCGCCGCGCGAGAAGGTCGGGGACAGCAGGACCAGCGGGCCGTGGAACAGGCCGAGCGCGGCCATCTCCAGCGCCACGTTCGCGCCCAGGCTGTGGCCGACGACGGCGCCGCAGCCCTCCTCGGCGGCGAAGTCCGCCATCAGCCGGGCGTAGTGCTCCATGGAGACGTCGGAGGGCGCCTCGGTGGGGCCGAACCCGGGCTGGGTCACCGCGATCATCGCCAGCCCCGCCACCGCGGGCTCGGCCATCACGTCCGCGTAGAACTCCGTCGTGCACAGCCCGCCCGGAATCATCAGCACCCGGTGCGGGGCGTTCGCCGCGCCCGCCCGGCGGATCTGCCACCGTTCGCCCATACCCCGAGCCTGACCCCGACACGGCTCGGCCGCACCCGGGACCGCGGAGACCGACCGCCGCACGAGGGGTCGGGGCCGGGGCGCCGGCCCCGACGATGTGCCGCATCTGCGGGGGTCACGCCAGACACGGTGTCCAGCCCGCCGGGACGGCGCGCCTCGCTAGGGTCGCCGCATGACCCACAGCTTCGCTCTCCACGTTCCGGACGCCGCCCTCGAACCCGACCCGCTCGACCCGGCGCAGGTCGTCTCGGGCTCCCCCCAGGTCAGCGGCAAGGTGCTGTGGCAGTCCGACGACGGCCGGCAGATCCGGGGAATCTGGCAGATCACCCCGGGCGTGGTCACCGACACGGAGGCGGACGAGCTGTTCGTCGTGGTCAGCGGCTCGGCGACCATCGAGGTCGAGGGCGGGCCGACGCTGACGGTGGGCCCCGGGGACATGGCCGTGCTGCGCGAGGGCGACCGCACGACGTGGACGGTCCACGAGACGCTGCGCAAGGCCTACGCCATCAACCGGTGAGCGCGGCCGGGGGCGCCGTCGTCCCCCGGATCTCCAGCAGCGGCGCGGCGAGCTGCACCCGCCCCGCTCCCCCGTTCCCGTCGAACCGGTCCAGGAGGCAGCGGGCCGCCCGGCGGCCGACCTCGTGGCCGGCGTTGTCGACGGTGGTCAGCCACAGGTGCCGCAGCCGGGAGGTGCTGGTGTTGTCGTAGCCGACCACGGAGAGGTCATCGGGAACGCGCAGCCCGAGCTCGTCCGCGGCCGACAGCGCGCCCACGCCGGCCATGTCGTTCACGGCGAACACGGCCGTCGGCCGGTCGGAACGGCCCAGCAGCCGCACGGCGGCACGGTGGCCGCCCTCCTCGGTCATGTCGCTCGCCTCGACGGCGGGCCGCTCCACGCCGTGCTCTCGCATCACCGCCTCGAAGCTGCGCCGCCGCAGCTCGCCGACCGCTCCGTACCCCGCGATGTGGGCGATGCGGCGGTGGCCGAGCGCCAGCAGGTGCTCGGTGACCAGGCGCGCGCCCTGGTCGTCGTCGCCCGCGACCATGTCGACCCCCGGCGGGACGGGTTCCCGGGCGCCGGCGACGACGACCGGGATCCGCTCCGCGACCGCGCCGAGCGCCGCCGGGTCGGGCAGCGTCCCGACGATCACCAGGCCGTCCGCCCCGAGGTCCAGGAAGGGGCCGGCCGGGTCCTGGCCGACCCGGCGGTTGAGACGGGCGTCGGCGAGCAGCATGTGCAGACCGTGCGCGTGCAGCAGGGAGTTGAGGCCGTCGAGGAGGTCCACGTACCAGGGGTTGCGCAGGTCGTGCAGGAGGACGCCGACCATGGGGGTCCCCCCGCCCGGCCGAGCCGGGGGGCCGGGGAGGGTGCGCTGCTCGCTGAGGCTGCGCGCCGCCGTGTTCGGCCGGTAGCCCAGTTCGCCGGCGGCGCGCAGGACGGCCTCCCGCTTCTCCGCGCGCACCTGCCCGGCGCCGCGCAGCACGAGCGAGACCAGGGATTTGGACACGCCCGCGCGGTCGGCGACGTCTCGGATGGTCGGTGGTCTCATGACATGGACCGTTCCATGTCGTCGGACGGCTGTCAAAGGGGTACGTCCTTCGCCGTCTGAGGGCCTCGAAGGCCTTGACACCTCCGGCGGGCCGCCCCCAGGGTGACTTGGACAGGACATGGACCGGTCCATCGCAGGCCGGCAGAAGGCTGAGAGGGGCCGTCATGGTGGACGCGCTCGGTGTCGCCGTCGTCGGGTTCGGCTGGATGGGGCGGGTGCACACCCAGGCGTACGCCCGCGTCCGGCACCACTATCCGCAGCTCGCCCTGCGTCCGGAGCTGGTGGCCGTCGCCGAGGAGGTCCCCGGCCGGGCGGAGGAGGCCGCCGCGCAGTACGGCTTCGCCGCCACCACCCGCGACTGGCGCGAGGTGGCCGCCGACCCCCGCGTCCAGGCCGTCAGCATCACCGCGCCGAACTTCCTGCACCGCGAGATCGGCGTCGCGATGGCCGAGGCCGGCAAGCACATCTGGATCGAGAAGCCGGTGGGCCTCACCCGCGAGGACGCCGTCGCCGTGGCGGACGCGGTGGCCCGGGCCGGGGTCCAGGGCGCCGTCGGATTCAACTACCGCAACGCGCCCGCCGTCGAGAAGGCCCGCGCGCTGATCGCCGCCGGTGAGCTGGGCGCCGTCACCCATGTCCGCATCCGTCTCCTCAGCGACTACGCGGCTCACCCCGACGGCGCGCTGACCTGGCGGTACGAGCGGGAGCGCGGCGGCAGCGGGGTGCTCGGCGATCTGGCCTCGCACGGCGTCGACCTGGCCCGCTTTTTGCTCGGCGACATCACGTCGCTGGCGGCCGACACCGCCGTCTTCGTCCCGCAGCGCGCCCGCCCGACGGGGGCGACGGCGGGCCACAGCCTCGCGGCGGGCGGCGAACTCGGCCCGGTCGAGAACGAGGACTACGTCAACTGCCTGCTGCGCTTCGCCTCCGGCGCGCGGGGCGTGCTGGAGGCCTGCCGGGTCTCGGTCGGCGCGCAGAACGACTACGGCTTCGAGGTGCACGGCACCGAGGGCGCGGTGTTCTGGGACTTCAGGAGGATGAACGAGCTCGGCGTCAGCCGCGGCACGACGTACCAGGACCAGCCGGTCAGCACGGTGTACGTGGGTCCGGGCGACGGTGAGTTCGCGGCCTTCCAGCCGGGCGCGGCGAACGCGATGGGCTACGACGACCTCAAGGTCGTGGAGGCCTGCCGCTTCCTGCGCTCGGTCGCCGAGGGAGCCCCGCACGGGGCGACGCTCGCGGACGCCGTGCACAGCGCCACCGTGCTGGAGGCCATGGCGCGCTCCGCCGGGAGCGGCCGCTGGGTCGACGTGCACCCGTAGGGGTGGGGCCAGGACCACCCCCGATCCGGCGTCCAGGCCCCGCGACCGGGCCCGCCGCGGACGGCAGGCTTGTGGGGCCGGCCGAACGAGCCCCGCTGGAGCCGAGAGGGCGGCGCCGCATCCGTCACGCAGACAACCAGGGGGACCCCATGTCCGAAGCCGTCGCCCGGCGCCTGACCGGCCTCGCCGCCGTCGCCGCCGCCGTCGCCCTCATCGTCCAGGTGCCGCTGTACTTCCTCTACGCGGGCCCGCCGCCGGACGTCAACGTCCTGTCCCGGCTGCTGGTCGGGATCGTCGCGCTGGCGTGTCTCGTCGTGTTCGTGACGGCGTTTCGGGAACTGGTCCGGCGTGTCTCCCCCGACCACGAGTGGATCGGCTCGATCGCCTTCGCGACCGGCCTCGTGTACGCCACGGTCACCCTGGTCTCGATGGGGCTGGAGGCCGGCGCGGTCATCGCCGTCGACCACCCGATCGACCCGACGATCGACGTCAGCGGCACCTACATCCTGTACGGGTCGATCTCCCGTCTCATGCTGGCGCTGTTCCTGACCGCGTTCGGCCAGGCCGTCGTCCGCACCGGGCTGCTGCCGCGCTGGACCGGCCGCTCCGCCCACGTCCTGGCCGGCGTCAACCTCGCGTTCGTGCCGTCGCTGTTCTTCGGCAACGACCCCGCGTTCTTCTACGCGGCGAACGGCTGGGGCACGACCGCGCTGATGGGCTTCGTCCTCAGCTACTGGCTGCTGGCCGTGGGGATCTCGACGTACCGCGGCGCGGCCCGCGTCGCCCCGGCGGCCGCCGCCCCCGCCGTGCGGGCCTGAAGGCGCGGAGAAGGCGTCCTGGCGCCCGGTCCCAGAAGGCGTCCGCGGCGCGTGGCCGGAGCCTGCGAGGACCGAAGGAAGCGCACGCCCCCGGGCGGCGGCCCG
>NZ_JBEPBI010000328.1:0-6988 GCF_040299045.1 Streptomyces sp. NPDC001027 | reverse complement strand
GGCACTTCTGTGCCCTCGGGTGGCGGGATTCAGCTGTGTTTGCCGTCGTCGGTGGGTGTCCCAGTCGGCTCGTTCAACGCTCTGGCGAACTGGTCGAGCTGAACCTGTACCAGCGGCAGCGGACTGGGAAGGCTGGTGTCGGTCCAAAGGTGCAGGCCCTTCCACAGACACCGCCAGACACCGTAGGCGAGGCCGTCTGCGAGAGGGCGGTTGCCGGTTCGCCGGATGAGACAGTCCGCCACAGCGTCGCGCCAGGAGAGGCTGCGGCTTTCACCGTGCTGGCGGAGCTCGTTGTCGGTGCCGATCATTTGGACTTGCAACCGCATGACGTCAGAGCGGAGGGGAAAAAGATCGAAGCCGACGATGACGGCGTCAATGACCTTGCCGACGGGGTCGGTAGCGCCGGAGTTGGTGATGTTCTTGCGCAGCCCCTCGACGTAGCCGTCGAAGGTCGCCCAGATTAGGTCAGACTTGGCGGGGAAATAGAGGAACAGCGATTTGCGGGAAATGCCGCAGGCATCCGCGATCTCCATCATCGTGGTGTCTGCGTAGCCCTGGCGGTGCATCAGGCGAGTCGCGGTGTCGACGATCGCGATCGGGTCGATCGTTCGCGGACGTCCCCTCTTGGCCGCTGCCGACTCCTGCGTCACTGACGCCACCCTCCGTTCATACCGCCCCGCCGCCCTCCGGATGGGCGTGGGACTGTTCCATGGCGGCGACACCGCCCCCTATTTATGAAACCGAGTGTAACATATTGGCAGGTCGTCTGCTCCAGAAGGCTGCTTCCCGTCGACGGGCACCCCTCTCCCCCGTAACGATCGGCGGGTACAGATCGCGGACTTCGGCGGCCCGCCGCGCACCCGGGCGTCAGAGCAGTGAGATGAACGAGGGCGTCAAGGTCGCTGACGACCGTGCCGTTCCAGTTCGCCAGTATCCGGAAATGGTATTCGGTGCCCTCCGGGAGGGCACCGACTGCGCTGCCGAGGGCCCGCGGCACGTATATCGATGGGAACGGAGTTCTCCGCACGCGGGCTGCTACTGGTTGTCATGGGCGGTGCCTCGGCGCGGGATCAGGCTGTTTTGCTGAAGCCCAAGGAACGCGGAGGCATGAGGCGCGGTGGGGGCGAGGGTGTAGGTGACGATGGTCAGTCCCTGGTCAGCGGGGACTTCGAGGGCGTCGTAGTCGAGGTCGAGATCGCCGACGGCGGGGTGGTGGAAGCTCTGTTGTCCGCTGCGGTAGTACTCCACGTCGTGCGCGTCCCACCGTGCTGCGAACTCGGTGCTGCAGGAGACGAGTTCGTCGATGAGGTCGGCGAGGTCCGTGTTGCCGGGAGTGCGGGCGGCTTCGGTGCGCAGGCTGCCGACGGCATCGTGGGCTATGCCGTCCCAATCACGGTAGAAGCGGCGTGCACGCGGGTCACGGAAGACGAAGCGGGCCAGGTTGGGGGGCTGCTCGGCGGTGTCGAGCGCCTCTTCGTACAAGGCGCGGGCCATCTGGTTGGTGGCGAGGACGTCGAGGTGGGCGTTGCGGACGAAGGCGACCGCGCCGGTCATGGCGTCGAGGATCTGTTGCAGGCTGGCCCGCACGTGCAAGGCGCCGCCGTCGCGATCCGTCGCGCGGTGGGGGGTGTTGGCGGCGCGGACGAGGGCGGCCAGATGGGCGCGTTCGACGTCGTCGAGCTGGAGGGCGGCGGCGAGGCTGTCGAGGATCTCCTCGGAGACACCGCCCACGTTGCCGCGCTCCAGGCGGGTGTAGTACTCGACGCTGATCGCGGCGAGCTGGGCGACTTCTGAGCGCCTCAGCCCGCTGACCTGGCGCCGCCCGCCGAAGTCGGTCAGGCCGGCCTGATGTGGCGAGAGGCGGGCACGGCGGCTGGTGAGGAAGTTGCGGATGTCCTCGCGGACGGTGTCGGTCAGCACCGCTTCAGCGTAGGACACACCCTGCCACGGAGGGACCCTGCCAGTACCTCTCCCAACAAGGACTCCCAGGTCAGTAGGGGTACGTGGTTCCGTGGAAGCGTGACCGGGCCAGCGAGCCCGGTACCTGTCCCCTTCACGGAAGGACCACGCACCGTCATGCCTCTCACCGCTTCCTCGCACCGGTCATCGGAGGCGGGCGAGCCCGGGACGGGCCGGCACGCCACCGCGACGCTGGCGGCCGCCGTCCTCGGCTTCTTCGTGATCACTCTGGACGCGACGATCGTGAACGTGGCCCTGCCCTCGATCCGTGATGCGCTGGGCGGCGGCATCACCGGCCTGGAGTGGGTGGTCGACGGCTACACGCTGATGTTCGCCGCGCTGCTGCTGTCGGCCGGTGCCCTCTCGGACCGGATCGGCGCGCGAAGGGCGTTCGCTGGCGGCCTGGGCCTGTTCATCGTCGCCTCGGTGGCGTGCGGGCTGGCCCCGTCGCTGCCGGTGCTCGTCGCCGCGCGCGTGGTCCAGGGCATCGGAGCGGCCGTCACCATGCCGACCTCGATGGCGCTGGTGCGCCAGGCGTATCCCGACCCGGCCCGCCGGGCACGCGCGGTGGGGGTGTGGGCGATGGGCGGTGCCATCGCCGCCGCCGCGGGCCCGGTGCTCGGCGGTGTGCTGAGCCTGGCCTCCTGGCGGATGATCTTCTGGATCAACCTGCCGGTCGGCATCCTCACCCTGTTGCTGCTCGCCCGCGCTTCGCACTCGCCGACCCGCCCGGCCCCGTTCGACTGGATCGGGCAGGTCACCGCCATCCTCGCCATGGGCGGCCTCACCTTCGGCGCGATCGAAGCCGGAGCAGCCGGTTTCATGGCGCCGCAGGTGCTGGCCTCGCTCGGTATGGCGGTCGTGGCACTGGCCGCGTTCATCACCGCGCAGGCAAAGGTGGCCCACCCGATGGTGCCGCTCGCCCTGTTCCGATCGCCGACCGTGGTCGTCGCCACCGGCATCGGGTTCGCGTTCATGGTCGGCTTCTACGGACTGCCGTTCCTGTTCTCCCTCTACTTCCAGCAGCAGCACGGCCTGTCCGCGCTGGGCGCCGGGCTCGCCTTCCTGCCGATGATGCTGCTCAGCGCCTGCCTGACCCCGTTCTCCGCCCGGATCGCCGAGCGCACCGGCCCGCGCGTGCCGGTCATCGCCGGTCTGTCCCTGATCGCGGCCGGGGCGGTTGTCCTGGCCGCAGTACCCGCATCGATGCCGGTATGGGGCACAGCGCTGCTGCTGATCCCCATCGGCCTGTCCGGTCCGCTGGTGATGCCGCCGACCACCGCGCTGCTGCTGGAGCACGTCTCCGTACACCACACCGGTACCGCCAGCGGCGTGTTCAACACCAGCCGGCAAATCGGCGGAGCCCTCGCCGTAGCTGTCTTCGGCGCGCTGCTGTCCGCCTCGGCCGGCTTCGAACACGGCCTGCGCGTCAGTCTCCTGCTGACCGCCGCCGTGGCCCTGGTCGCCGCGTTGGCCGCCCCTCGCATGGGCGGCACCGCCCGGCGCGGCGACGTGATCACGGAACTGCACTGACAGATATACCTGCCGAAAAGGAAAGGAATCATCTCAATTAGTAAGTCATTCGCGGACAAGGTGGCACTGGTGACCGGCGCCGGCTCCGGAATGGGCCTGGCCAGCGCCCGCGCCTTCGCCGCCGAAGGCGCCGCAGTGGTGCTGGCCGACACCAACGAGAACGCGATCCGCCAGGCTGCTGACAATCTGACCGCCCAGGGGCACCGGGTGCTGCCGGTCGTCTGCGACGTCGCCGTGGAGAGCGAGGTCGCCGACCTGGTGAAGCAAACCGTCGACACCTTCGGCCGGCTGGACGCCGCCTACAACAACGCCGGCGTCCAGACCCCCAGCGTGGAGACCGCCGACGCCGACGGCGCCGAGTTCGACCGTGTGCAGGCCATTAACCTGCGCGGCGTGTGGAACTGCATGAAGTACGAACTGCGGCAGATGCGCGAGCAAGGAAGCGGCGCGATCGTCAACTGCGCCTCCATCGGAGGCCTGATCGGCATCGCCGGCCTGGCCCCCTACCACGCCTCCAAGCACGGGGTCCTCGGCCTGACCAAGAGCGCCGCTCTGGAGTACGCCGCCCGCGGTATCCGCATCAACGCGGTGTGCCCCGGCATCATCGCCACCCCCATGGTCGAGCGGATGACTGCCACCGACGCCGGCGCCGAAGCGATGAAGGCCCTGCTGGCCCAGCAGCCCATCGGCCGCCTGGGCCGCCCCGAAGAGGTCGCCGAGGCCGTGCTGTGGCTGACCGGCGACAAGTCCGGCTTCGTGATCGGTCACGCCTTGGCCGTCGACGGCGGATACACCATCCAGTAACCCCCGACTCCACGCCCTCGCCCCGGCGGGGCCCGACCGAAAGGGAGCAACCGCGTCCGACAACGACCAGCCATCCGGCTCGGCCAGGACGTTCGGCGACCTCGCCCCGCAGCTGGTGCACTTCACCGACGGCGTCCTGTCCGGCGAGACAGGGAAGCGCCCCGACCACACCGGCCGCGGCCGCTCACTGATTGGTCACCAGCAGCAGCGCGTTCTCCACCGGCCGGCGGCCCCGCGCCATGACCGCCATGTGCGTGGACAAGGACCTCTTCCGCGGCTGACCCGCCCCGTCAGCACGGCACGAACAAGCGCGCCCGCACGGCCCGCACAACCCTCGTAGAAGCAAGGAGCCACCTCAATGGAGCTGCTGGAACGGCCCGCCACCCGCAGGCTGCCGGAGAAGCTGTTCACCGGAGACGCCTGGGCCGATGTCATCTATCGCGGCGAAGAGCCGTCGAAAACGCGGGCGAACGCGGTGCACTTCGCACCCGGTGCCCGTACGGCCTGGCACTCCCACGGAGTGGGCCAGACCCTCTACATCGTCGAGGGCATCGCCCTGATCCAGTCCCGCGGCGGCAGGATCCTCGAAGCCCACCCGGGGCAGGTCGTCTGGACCCCGCCGGGCGAGGAGCACTGGCACGGCGCTGCCCCCGACCGCTTCATGACGCACCTCGCCCTGTGGGACGGCGACGACGTCACCTGGCTCGACCACGTCACCGACGCCGAATACGCCGGCCCCCGCACCCGCAGCCTCTGACCCGCCCCAAAAGGGCACCGACCACCAGTAAGGAGCATCCGCCATGCGTGCAGCAGTCCTGTACGGCCCGAAGGACGTACGCGTCGAGGAACGCGACGTACCGAAGATCCTCAAGCCCACCGACGCCGTGATCCGCACCTTCGCCACCTGCGTGTGCGGATCCGACCTGTGGGACTACCGCGGCATCAACCCCGCCAAGGACCCCGCCCCCGTCGGGCACGAGTACGTCGGCATCGTCCAGGAAGTCGGCGACCAGGTCACCACGGTACGGCCCGGCCAGTTCGTCGTCGGCTCCTTCTTCGCGAGCGACGGCACCTGCCCGAACTGCCTCAACGGCTACCCCAGCAACTGCCTGAACCGCGAGTTCGTCGGCGGCTGCCAGGCCGAGTACGTCCGCGTCCCGCTCGCGGACGGCACCCTGGTCGCCACCCCCGAACTGCCCACCGACGCCCAGGTGCCCGACCTTCTGGCCTGCTCCGACGTCATGGGCACCGGCTGGTGGGCCGCCGCCGCCGGTGTGCAGCCGGGTGACACCGTCGCCGTCGTCGGCGACGGAGCCGTGGGCCTCTCCGCCGTGCTGGCCGCCCGCGAGCTCGGCGCCGAGCGCATCATCGCCATGTCCCGCCACGCGCCGCGCCAGAACCTGGCCACCGAGTTCGGCGCCACCGACATCGTCACCGAGCGCGGCGACGAGGGCGTGGCCCGCATCAAGGACATGACCGGCGGCATCGGCGCCGACCGGGTCCTGGAGTGCGTCGGCACCGACCAGTCCACCCAGCAGGCCCTGAACTCCACCCGGCCCGGCGGCGGCGTCGGCATCACCGGCGTCCCCCACGGCGTCACCCTCGACGGCACGGCCCTGTTCTACTCCCACGTCGCCGTGCAGGGCGGCCCCGCACCCGTGCGGCGCTTCCTGCCCGACCTCATCGACCGCGTCATGACCGGCCGCATCAACCCGGGCCGCGTCTTCGACCACATCCTGCCGCTGTCCGCGGCCGCCGAGGGCTACCAGGCCATGGACGAACGCCGCGCCATCAAGACGCTCCTGCGTCCCTGAACCGGCCAGCCGGCCGACACGCCGTGCGATGGCCTCCAGCGCCACCGCAACCGGCGGCCCGCCCAGTGGTCATGAACGAGCCAAGGGAATCCCCGCTCACTGCAAAATCGCCAGCTTATGAGCAGGGGCGGGACGCTGGGGAGGCCCTGCGGGTACCTCGCCCGACAGGCTCTCCCCAGCGTTCACGGATCCCTGTTGCATGGCTGTGAGTGAGCGTGCAGCACGCCTCTGCGGCGGGGACGTGCTGTAACCGTTCGCCCTGTGAACGAAAGGCAGTCGGACAGATGGCACTCTCTCAGCGTGACCCCGCATCGGGCCGGTACCGGTCCTAGTCGCTCAGAGGGCGGCCTCTGATGCTCCGGGGACGAGCCAGAGAACTCGGGGCCTTTCTCAGGGCCCGGCGCAATGAATTGCGTCCAGAAACAGCGGGTCTCGCAGTCTGGGACGAGCCGCGCCGTGTGCCGGGGCTCCGCCGCGAAGAAGTCGCTGAACTGGCCTCCATCAGTACGGACTACTACACCCGCATCGAGCAGGCGCGTATCACGGTCACCCCGAGCGTCCTGACATCTGTGGTGGCATCCGCTCTACAGCTCGACGACGCGCAACGCTACTACGCCTTCGGCCTGCTCAGGCAGCAGAGCGGCGAGGTTCGGCGGCCTCGGGCTCAGCGCGTACAGCCCCAGTTGCGGCAGCTGTTGGACGGCCTGGCCACCATCCCGGCGCTCGTGCTGGGCCGCTACATGGACGTGCTGGCCTGGAACCACCTGGCATCGGTCCTGGTCACTGAAGCTTCCCCTTGATCGTGGACACCTGGAGACTGGGATCTGAGGTTCCAGAGGAAGCAGTGCCAGGTGGGAAGCAAGTACACGAATCGGTAC
>NZ_JBEPBI010000327.1:0-7033 GCF_040299045.1 Streptomyces sp. NPDC001027 | reverse complement strand
CCCGAGAGGAGAACGCCGTGCTGACCGAGTCCGAGGTCGAGGCCGTCGCCCGCGCCGCCCACGAGGGGCAGACCGACAAGGCGGGCCGCCCCTACGCCGAACACCTCCAGGCGGTCGCGGAGGGGGTACGCGCGCGTGGCGGCGACGCCGAGCAGATCGCGGCCGCCTGGCTGCACGACGCCGTCGAGGACGACGCCCTCACCGAGGCCTGGCTGGCGGCGGCCGCGCTGAGCGACCGCACGAAGGCCGTCGTCCTCGCCGTGACCAAGCGGGCGGGGGAGACGCCCGAGGCGTACGCGGCCCGCGTCCTGGCCACGCCGGGCGCCCTGCTGGTGAAGGAGGCGGACCTGGCCCACAACGCGGACCCGGCCCGGCTGGCGGTCCTGGACGCGCCCACCCGCGCGCGACTGACGGAGAAGTACGCGCACATGCGCGCACTCCTCGGCCTCACCCCACCCGCGGGACGCCCTCCCCGGAACAGCACCCCAGGATGAGCCCCCCGGGGGGCGAGCCGTCGGGAACGAGCCTTCGGGGAACGACTCCTCCGAGAACGGGCCCCGGACAGGCGGGTGTTCAGCCCCCGACGCCGCCCGCGACCTTCTCGTCGCCCGCCCGCCCGCGGCTCTCCTCGCGCCCCTCGTCCTTCTCGAGCCGCTCGCGCCCCTCGCCCTGCTCGCGCTCGCGGGCGAGCAGGCCGGCGTCCGGCTTGAAGGCCCACTCCAACTTCGGCTCCACCACGAACCGGAAGACCCGTCGCACCGGCGGCGTGCACAACAGGGTGACGGCCAACGCCACGGCGACGGTGACGGCGATCTCCCCGAGCGGCCGGTGCAGCGAGGGGTGCGCGAACCAGCCGCGGTAGTCGGCGGTCTTGATGAGGAAGCCGTGCAGCAGATAGCCGTACAGCGTGCCCGCGCCGAGGACCGTGAACCACATCGTGCGGCCCGGGACCCAGGACAGGAAACAGGCCGTCAGCAGCAGTGAGCAGCCGAACAGGGCGAGCTGCATGAGGGGCCCGGCCCACCAGGGGGCGCCCAGCTCCTGCGCGGAGTCGCGGTGGTAGAGCCAGGAGACGTTCATCCGCGGCACCGCCCAGTAGGCGAAGGCCAGGGCGAACGCGAACACCGGCGCCGCCGCGATCCGCACCGCGCGTCGGCGCACCAGGCGGAAGTGCTCGGGCTCCAGGCACAGGCCCAGCACGAAGAACGGCAGGAACTGCAGGACGCGCTGGAGGTCCAGGTCGTCGCCGATGGACGGGGTGACCGTCGCCAGCATGGCGAGGCCCAGCGCCAGCGGCAGCGGATGCCGGACGACCTTCCAGACCGGCGTCGTGAGCCGCCAGACGAACAGCGCCACCAGGAACCAGGTGAGGTACCAGGGGTCGAGAAGGCTGATCTCCTGGGCGGGGTTGTGGTCTATGTGGCGCCGGAAGACGGGGTAGGCGGTCTCGAAGACGACGTACGGCACGGCGACGCCCGTGATCAGGCGCTTGAGCTTGGCGGGGCTGCCGTCGAAGCTCCGGGAGAAGAAGCCGGAGATGACGATGAACGCCGGCATGTGGAACGTGTACACGAACATGTACGCGGCCTGCAGCGCCCGGCTGTCGCCCTTGAGCGGCTCCCAGGCGTGCCCCACGGCCACCAGCACGATCGCCAGGTACTTGGCGTTGTCGAAGAACGCGTCGCGCCGCGCCGGGGGCCGTGGGGCCGGCCGCTCGGCGGATCTGTCCCGCGAACGGTCGCGCCTGCCCTTCGGACCGTTCGGGTCGTGCTGGTCGTTCTGGTTCGGGGACGAGCGCGTGCTCGGAACGAGAGACGAGGCGGCGTGGAACATTTGAGGCACCCTAGCGTCGTGCGCGGCAATTCGTAAAACGCCCCTGGTCATTCCTCGTTATAGCTCTTCCATGGCGCGGCCGACGGAGCGGGATTGAGGTGTGGGGCTGTCCGTGATGTCACTCTTCATCCCGACTAAAAGGTGCATAACGCCGCTTGTTGCCTGCCAGTTGACGCACACCGTCATCGCGTCGACCGCAATTCGAAATAACTGCGCAGGCATTGTGTGGACATGGAAACCGAGTTCCCCAATTCCCCCTGCCGACACCTGCGCCGACACGTGATCCAAATAGCCCGCGCCCCGCCGCCGGCCGACGCGTCCCGCGATGATGCGTCACGGGCCGCATAGGTGGGCCGGGTTGGTGGCACGATGGTCTCGGGAGTGCGGACCGACCGAGGGTGTGTGATCAGTTGTGGCCATCTCACTGTCAGTGGTGCTGCTGTTGGCGATCATCCTGGTGGTCCTGATCCGGGGCGGGTCGATCAAGGCGGGCCCGGCGATCGTCGCCATCCTGTTCGGCTTCTTCCTCGCCTCGACCGGCATGGCCCCGTCGATCAACCGCTTCCTCGACTCCCTCGCCGACACGATCAACTCGATCAGCTTCTGACCCCGCCGACCGCCCTGAGCCGCCCTGCCGCGAATCGGAGCGGGCACGCCGAAGGCCCGGGGAGAGGAAACCGCCCTCTCACCCGGGCCTTCGTCATACAGAGCGGGCGACGGGAATCGAACCCGCGTAGCTAGTTTGGAAGACTAGTGCTCTACCATTGAGCTACGCCCGCACACGTCGCGCCGCAGGTCAGCCGACCGCGGCACTGCACGCATCGTAGCGGGTCGACGCCCCCTGTCGCACACCGCCTTTTCCGCGCCGCCTCGCGGGCAGCCCCGACGCTGGCAAATGCGGCGGTCAGACGGCCTGCGGGCATGTACCCTACGTGTCGCACCAGACGGGGTGTGGCGCAGCTTGGTAGCGCGTCCGCTTTGGGAGCGGAAGGCCGTGGGTTCAAATCCCGCCACCCCGACCAGTACCGCGATTCTCGTCCGCCCTCGCCGGCCACCTCCGCGGCTGCCTCGCTTGATCGCCTTTGGGGCGTGTCCCTGCTGCCGTTACTATGCAAGCTGCACGCCCGTGTGTCTCATCCTGAAGTCCTCCGGGCGGCGAATTTGCGGGAGCCGGTCTGGCTCCGGCGGAAACCAAGATGTCAGCCCCCAAGGAGACCGAACCGTGAAGAGCGCCGTGGAGACCCTGAACCCGACTCGGGTTCGGCTCAGCATCGAGGTGCCCTTCGAGGAGCTCAAGGACAGCCTCGACGCGGCGTACAAGAAGATCAACCAGCAGGTCACGGTGAAGGGCTTCCGCAAGGGCAAGATTCCCGCCCGGGTCATCGACCAGCGCTTCGGCCGTGGCGCCGTGCTGGAGGAGGCCGTCAACGACGCGCTTCCGAAGTTCTACACCGAGGCGGTCAACGAGGCCGAGATCGACGTCCTCGGCCAGCCCGAGGTCGACATCACGGAGCTGAAGGACGGCGAGACGCTGAACTTCACCGCCGAGGTCGACGTCCGTCCCGCCCTCGAGCTCCCCGAGGACTTCTCCTCCATCGAGGTCGAGGTCGACGCCGTCGAGGTGACGGACGAGGACATCGACAAGTCGGTCGAGCAGCTCCGCGAGCGCTTCGCCTCGACCTCCCCGGTCGAGCGCGCCGCCGAGGAGGGCGACGTCGTGACCGTCGACCTGGAGGCCAAGGTCGACGGCGAGGTCCTCGAGGACGGCGTCGCCAGCGGCGTCTCCTACACCATCGGCTCGGGCGAGCTGCTGGAAGGCATCGACGACGCCGTCAAGGGCCTGGAGGCCGGTGGCGAGACCACCTTCACCTCCGAGCTGAAGGGCGGCTCGGCGGCCGGCAAGGAGGCCGAGGTCACCGTCAAGGTCACCCAGGTCGCCGCCCGCGAGCTCCCCGCGCTGGACGACGAGTTCGCGCAGCTCGCCTCCGAGTTCGACACCCTCGACGAGCTCAAGGCGGACAGCCGCAAGCGCCTCGAGAACATGAAGCAGTACGACCAGGCCACGCAGGCGCAGGAGCGCGTCCTCGAGAAGCTCCTGGAGCTCGTCGAGGTGCCCGTCCCCGAGAAGCTGCTCGAGGACGAGGTCAACACCCGCAAGCACAACCTGGAGCACCACCAGCTCGGTCAGATGGGCCTGGACCTCGACAAGTACCTGGAGATCCAGGGCAAGACCGCCGAGGAGTTCGAGACCGAGACCCGTGAGGCCGCGGTCAAGGGCATCAAGACCCAGTTCGTGCTCGACGAGCTCGTCAAGCGCGAGAAGCTGAACGTCAACCAGGAGGAGCTCACCGAGCACCTCATGCGCCGTGCCGCCTCCTCCGGCATGTCCCCCGACCAGTTCGCCCAGGCGGTCGTCGAGGGCGGCCAGGTTCCGCTCCTGGTCGGCGAGGTCGCCCGCGGCAAGGCTCTGGCCACGGTCGTCGAGTCCGCCACGGTGAAGGACACCAACGGCGAGATCGTCGACCTGGACGACGAGGACGAGGACGAGGCGGAGGACGCCGCGGAGACCGCGGAGACCGTCGAGGCCGCCGCCGAGACCGAGGAGAAGCCCGAGGCCTGAGCCTCGAGCAGTTCCTGAACCAGGTGCGACGGGCCCCGGGACTTCGGTCCCGGGGCCCGTCGTCCTACGTCGTGCCCGCCCGGTCGCACGGGCCCGCCGGGCTACGCCCCCGGCGAACACCCAGCTCTCCGGGATTCCCCGAAGGGACCCGCGCGTTAGGGTCCATGAATACGAGGGCAGGGGAGTCCCCGTTGCCCCCGGCAGTACACGTGAGACGGCCCGGCGCCGTCGTAAGACGAGCAGGTGGATACGACGTGACGAATCTGATGCCCTCCGCCGCCGGCGAGCCTTCCATCGGCGGTGGCCTCGGCGACCAGGTCTACAACCGGCTGCTCGGCGAGCGGATCATCTTCCTCGGCCAGCCGGTCGACGACGACATCGCCAACAAGATCACCGCACAGCTGCTGCTCCTTGCCGCGGACCCGGACAAGGACATCTACCTCTACATCAACAGCCCCGGCGGCTCCATCACGGCCGGCATGGCGATCTACGACACCATGCAGTTCATCAAGAACGACGTGGTGACCATCGCCATGGGCCTGGCCGCCTCCATGGGCCAGTTCCTGCTCAGCGCGGGCACCCCCGGCAAGCGCTTCGCGCTGCCGAACGCCGAGATCCTGATCCACCAGCCCTCCGCGGGTCTGGCCGGATCGGCCTCGGACATCAAGATCCACGCCGAGCGGCTGCTGCACACCAAGAAGCGCATGGCCGAGCTGACCTCGCAGCACACCGGCCAGACGGTCGAGCAGGTCACCCGCGACTCGGACCGCGACCGCTGGTTCGACGCCTTCGAGGCCAAGGAGTACGGCCTCATCGACGACGTCATCCCCACGGCCGCCGGCATGCCGGGCGGCGGCGGTACCGGGGCGGCCTGAGGATCGCCTCCGACGGCGGCAGGGCCGCCCAGGGAGCTCCCAGGAGCCCCCTGAGCCCCTGATCCCCTCCGAGGCTCCAGGAGCCCGCTGAGGCCTCCCGGAGGCCCGGGAAGCCCTTCCGGGCCCCGGGCCGCCCGGAGCCTCCCAGCGGGGGCCCGGAGCCCCTACGGAAGCCGTCGGCGCCTCTCTCCAGCCCCTTCAGCCCACCGCCCCAGCCCTCTCTCCAGGAGACACCGTGAACCACTTCCCCGGCAGCGGCATCCACGCCCGCACCGAGGCCGAATACACCGGCCCCCGGGCCGAGTCCCGCTACGTCATCCCGCGCTTCGTCGAGCGCACCTCCCAGGGCATCCGCGAGTACGACCCGTACGCGAAGCTCTTCGAGGAGCGCGTGATCTTCCTCGGCGTGCAGATCGACGACGCCTCCGCCAACGACGTCATGGCGCAGCTGCTGTGCCTGGAGTCGATGGACCCGGACCGGGACATCTCCGTCTACATCAACAGCCCCGGCGGCTCCTTCACGGCGCTGACCGCGATCTACGACACCATGCAGTTCGTGAAGCCCGACATCCAGACGGTCTGCATGGGCCAGGCGGCCTCCGCCGCCGCGATCCTGCTGGCCGCCGGCACGCCGGGCAAGCGCATGGCGCTGCCGAACGCGCGCGTGCTGATCCACCAGCCGTACAGCGAGACCGGCCGCGGCCAGGTCTCCGACCTGGAGATCGCGGCCAACGAGATCCTCCGGATGCGCGGTCAGCTGGAGGACATGCTGGCCAAGCACTCGACCACGCCGATCGAGAAGATCCGCGAGGACATCGAGCGCGACAAGATCCTCACGGCCGAGGACGCGCTGTCCTACGGCCTGATCGACCAGATCATCTCCACCCGGAAGATGAACAACGACAACCTGCGTTGACGCACGAGGTCGTCCGGTCCGGACCCCCCTCGGTACGGTGTGACACGGTCCACGTCGCAGTGAACCGTGCCAAGGGGGGCCCGAACGGGGGGCCAGGCAAGGTACCGTCGGAATAAGGCAGCACCAGGAGCCGCTGGATTCGAAAGCGTCCAGTCGTCTCCCAGGCGAAGGGGAAGCACACCGTGGCACGCATCGGTGACGGCGGCGATCTGCTCAAGTGCTCGTTCTGCGGCAAGAGCCAGAAGCAGGTCAAGAAGCTCATCGCAGGGCCCGGTGTGTACATCTGCGACGAGTGCATCGATCTCTGCAACGAGATCATCGAGGAGGAGCTCGCCGAGACGAGCGAGGTCCGCTGGGAGGAACTCCCCAAGCCTCGCGAGATCTACGAGTTCCTCGAGGGCTACGTGGTGGGCCAGGAGCCCGCGAAGAAGGCCCTCTCGGTCGCGGTGTACAACCACTACAAGCGCGTCCAGGCCGGCGAGAACGGCGGCGGCCAAGGCCGTGAGGACGCCATCGAGTTGGCGAAGTCCAACATCCTCCTGCTCGGCCCCACCGGCTCGGGCAAGACGCTCCTCGCGCAGACCCTCGCCCGCATGCTGAACGTCCCGTTCGCCATCGCCGACGCCACGGCGCTGACCGAGGCGGGATACGTCGGCGAGGACGTCGAGAACATCCTGCTGAAGCTGATCCAGGCGGCCGACTACGACGTCAAGAAGGCCGAGACCGGGATCATCTACATCGACGAGATCGACAAGGTCGCGCGCAAGAGTGAAAACCCCTCCATCACGC
>NZ_JBEPBI010000326.1:0-7049 GCF_040299045.1 Streptomyces sp. NPDC001027 | reverse complement strand
GCCCCGCCGCTCACGCGGCGGGGCCAGAACCCAAGATCTTCATCAGCCTTCTAGGACCCCGACCTCTTCGCGGCCCCGGCCGGTGGCGCAGGCGGGTGGGCACGCTCGTACCGGTCGTGCCCAGCAGCGATCGTGAAAGCCAGCGCGATGGCTGCCACAAGCAGTTGGGTCGCTCCTGCGAACGGATGCCCCGAGAGCAGGAAGATCACGGCGATGACGAGCACACCCAAGGTGAACCCGCCGAGCCAGAGGATCGGAACCCAATCCGTCGGGGGCGCCACGGTGTGCTCGTCGGCACGGCCCCATCCACGGACGGCAGACGTCAGTCCGAGCAGAAGGGCGACCGGGATTTCGAGGAGCAGGACGATCAGACTTATGCAGCCGCCCGCGAACCCGTCGCTTCGCGAGTCCGAAGGCCTTGCAGGCCGGGCACTGTTCCCTGGTGAGCGCGGCAGACGCGAACTCGGCTCGAAGGACATGGTCGCACTCTCGTGCATCAGGTCATGCACTGCACAACGGTTCACCGGGCCGAGACCGAGTCGTGGCGAAAACGGTGGTGAAACAGGTTCGAGCCGAGCCCGCGTCCTGGCACCGCCCTCGAAACCGGTTGTGAAACACGGGCCCGAGACAGAACCCAGGCCGGGCCAAGTCCCGCACCGCGGCACCGCAGCATCGGAACGCCGCAGCACTGCCGCACCGCGGCACCGCAACATCGCGGCATCGCAACGCCGCAGCACTGCCGCATCGAAGCGCCGCCGCATCGCAGCAACGCCGCATCGCAACACTGCGGAACGTGTTTCTCAGCCCTCCGTACGGGCCAGCGCCTGTTCCAGGACGACGAGCAGGGCGTCCCGGACCGAGCCGCGTTCGCGGGCGTCGAAGACGAGCAGCGGCACGCCGTCCGACACGTCGAGGGCCCAGCGGACCTCGTCCAGCGAGTGCGCCACCTGGCCGTCGAAAGCGTTTACGGCAACGGCGAACGGGATCCGCTTGTGCTCGAAGTAGTCGACGGCGGCGTAACAGTCGTCGAGACGGCGGGTGTCCACGATGACGAGCCCCCCGACCGCGCCCTCCACGATGTCGTCCCACATGAACCCGAACCGCTCCTGTCCGGGCGTGCCGAACAGATACAGCTTGAGCGTCGGGTCGATGGTGATGCAGCCGAAGTCCATCGCCACCGTGGTGGTGGTCTTGCGCGGGGTGTGGCTGAGGTCGTCCACACCTGCCGCGACCTCGGTGATGGCCGCCTCGGTGGTCAGCGGCTCGATCTCGGAGATCGAGCCGACGGCGGTGGTCTTGCCCACGCCGAAGCCGCCCGCGATCACCAGTTTCACCGGCAGCGGCGGCCGTACGGCGGCCTGTCCGGCCGAGGTGCGGACCAGCGGTTCAGTCGGTGTCACGGAGTACCCCCCGGGAGTCGGGGATGGCCCGCAGGCCATCGATAACCCTGCGCAGTACGGACGCGTCGTGGGTGACGCCGGAGTCGGGCACGTGCACCGACAGCTGCCCCGCCGCCCGCAGGTCCTCGGCGAGGACCCGCACCACGTTCAGATGCAGCCGCAGCCGCGCCGCGATCTCCGCGATGGACTGCGGCACGCGGCAGGCGGCGACGATGTCGTGCTGCTCGAAGGAGAGCCGGTGCAGCGCGTCGAGCCCGTCGGCCGTGGCGACCAGTTGGGTCTCCACGGGCATCGTCCGCCCGGACGACGCCTCGCCCGGGCCGCCCGCGACCCGTCCGGCGGTCACGAGGAAGGGCCGTACGGCGGGCGCGGGCCCGACGGGGGCGACGCCGTCCTCGCCGGCCCCGCGCGGGGTGCGGCCGTCCGCCATCGGTGTTCGCTTTCTCTGCGGTGGCGCGCGCTCAGCGCGTCCGGGTGGCGCCGACGCTGTTCTTCAGTTCCAGGACGAGCTGCGGGTTGAGCGCGCTGCCGGCGCGGTTGGCGAACACCGTCATCTCGTAGGCGATGTTGCCCAGCTTGGCCTCCTTGTCGGTGACCACGCCGAGCACGGCGCCGCTGCCGATCGCGGAGACCAGCACGTGACCGCCCTCGAGATCGATGATGACCTTGTTCAGGCCGCCCAGTCCGTAGTTGCCGGAGGCGCCGGCCGCCAGGCTGGTGATGCCCGACACGATCGCGGCCAGCCGCTCGGAGTCGGCGTGCTCGCGCAGCTCCGACACGGCGATCAGCAGTCCGTCGGAGGACACCGCGATGGCGTCCACGACCCCTGCGGTCTCGGTGGCGAAACGGTTGAGCAGCCAGGTGAAGTCGGCTGCGGCGGCCCGCAGATCGGTCGGCGTGGCGTCTCCGGCGGGAGTCTCACCTGTCGACGTGCTCACTGCTCGGCTCCTTCCGGAAGGTGGTTCTGGTGGTGCGTGCGGTCCCGGCCCGACGGATCGGACGTCACTGTCCGGTCGGCCCGGTCGGCCCGGTCGGCCCGGTCGGCCCGGTCGGCCCGGTCGGGGTCACCGTCGCGACGGTGGTCGCGCCCGTGGTCGTCGCGGGCGTCGAGGCCGTCGTGCCCGTGCTCGCCGCGGTGTGCGGGCGGGTCGGCGGGACGCGGATGTTCGCCGGTGTCGCGGTGCGCGCGCGCCACGGCCGCCTCGAACTCCTCCAGCGCACTGCGGACGGCGTCCGCGTCCGCCGGGCGGGCGGCCTGTCTGGCCCTCTGCTGCGCGGCGGCGTCCACGTCCGTGCGCAGCGTGGCGCCCCGCACGCGACGGCGCAGCGGCCGGGCGGAGTCGCCGTCGCCGACCGCCGGGCCGGGCGCGGGCGCGCCGACGCCTCGCGGCCCACCGGGCGGCGGTGACGGATCCGAAACCGGTGTCGGACGCGAAGCCGGCGTCGAACGCGAGGCCGGCGTCGCTCCCGGCGTCGCCGCCGCGGTCGGGGCTGACGGGGCTGTCGGGACAGTGGGCGCCGACGGCGGTGTCGCGGCGTCGGGCTCGGGCGCCGGCCCGGAGGAGTGGGCCGCGTCAGCGGTCCGTGCCCTGCCGGAGGCCGGAAGTCGCGCCGAAGCGATGTGCGCCTGCGGCTCCGCCTCGGCGCGGGTGTGCAGCGGGCGCCCGGCCGTGCGGGGCGCAGGGATGCCCGGCGCGCCGACGCGGGTGGGCGGCTCCGCCTCCGTCGTGCGGGGGCGCGCCGCGGCAGACGTCCCGGACGCGAACTCTCCCGGCTCGTCCCCCGTGCCCGGGACGGCGGAGCCGGAGTCGGAGCGGGTCGTACGGTCCTCGGCGGCGCTGCTGACGCCGTCGGCGCCGCCCGAGCTCTCCTGCACCGCCGACGGGGCCGGGTCACGCCGGGGGACCCGGCGGGGGAGCGCGGTCGGGTCGTCGTCGCGCGCGGCCCAGGAGGGGACCGAGGCGGACGGGGACGGACCCGCCGCGGGAGCCGACGGAGCACTCTGCCCGGCGGAGTCGGAACGCGTCGACGAACCCGGTGAGC
This sequence comes from Streptomyces sp. NPDC001027, assembly GCF_040299045.1. Lineage (NCBI taxonomy): Bacteria > Bacillati > Actinomycetota > Actinomycetes > Kitasatosporales > Streptomycetaceae > Streptomyces > Streptomyces sp. NPDC001027. The sequence goes on along the minus strand of NZ_JBEPBI010000326.1, from coordinate 3,606 downwards.
CGGACCTGACCGCCGGGGCGACCTCGCTCGTCGTCAGCAGCAGCGTCGAGGGGATCATCACTTCGGCCGTCACACCGCCGCCCGGGGTGCGGGTGAGGGTGACGTCGACGTCCCAGCGGCGGGCGAGCGCGCCGACCACGAACAGGCCGAGCACCTTCGTCGGCACGAGGTCGAGGCGTTCGCGGCGCACCAGACGCGCGTTCTCCTCGGCGAGGCGTTCCGCGCTCATGCCCAGGCCGTGGTCGGAGACGGTGACCGACGCGCCGTCGTCGTCGGAGCCGACGACCACCTCGACGGGCGTGTCCGCGGGCGAGAACGAGACGGCGTTCTCCAGGAGTTCGGCGATCATCAGCGTCAGGTCGCCGATGATGTCGGGCTCCACGAGCGCCTCGGTCGCGGCGCGCAGCCGGACCCGCTGGAAGCCCTCGATCTGGCCCAGCGCGGCGCGTACGACGTTGGTGAGCGCGGTCGGGCCGGCGTCCAGGACGGTCTCGCGGATGCCGGCGAGCAGCATCAGGCTGTCGGCGTTGCGGCGCAGCCGGACGGCGATGTGGTCGATGGAGTAGAGGCGTTCGAGGAGCGCGGGGTCGGTCTCCCCGCGTTCCACCGCGTCGATCAGCACGAGTTGACGGGCTGTCAGATTGCTGACGCGGCGGCCGACGTTGCCGAACATCTCGGCGACGTTGCGCCGGCTCAGCACCTGACGCTCCAGCAGCGCGGCCGCGGTGGTCTGGACGTTGTTGAAGGCTTCGGCGAGTTCGCCGATCTCGTCGTCGGCGGTGACCGGCAGTTCGCGCAGCCGGGGGGAGCCGGACTCCTCGGCGTCGTCGTCGGCGACGCGGGCGAGTTCGCGGCCCGCGACGTCGGCGACTTCCTGCGCGGCCCCGGTCAGCGCCAGCACCGGACGGACCACGGAGCGGCGGACGAGGACGGAGAGGGTGATCCACAGGGCGAAGCAGAGCAGGGCCAGGCTCAGCAGCAGGATCGCGCGCCACTGGGCGCTGGAGGCCGCGTCCTCGGCCCGGTCGGCGATCTGGCCGATGAGCGACGCGGTGATCGCGAGCCGGGAGCCGGCCTGTGCGTGGTAGTCGGGGTAACGGGCGATGGCCGCTCGCAGCGCCGTCCGGATGTCGGCCTTCGACTCGGCCTGCAGCGCGCTGGGGTCCACCGCCAGGTCGGCGTAGTGCCGGCTGATCGAGGCCTGCGAGGCGTTGTGCTCGATGCCGCTGAACTCGTCGGCCTGCGCGGGGCTCGCGAACCGCTCGAACCGGGCGGCCTGGTAGGTGAACAGCTCGTAGGAGCCGACCGCGCCGGTGAACTCGATGAGCGCGTTGCTGTCACCGGTCCCCGCGGAGAACACGCCGGTCTCGTAGGCGCCGTGGGCGGCGTCCGCGCGCAGCAGCGAGTCGAGGAGGTTGCCGGTGAAGGTGGAGGCGAGCGCCGAGTTGTGCTCCAGGCCGAGGCCCTCGATGAGGCCGTCGGCGGCGCCCGAGTACGCCGGGTCGATGTTGTCGGCGGGCAGATAGCCCTGCTCGATGGTCTGCCGCAGCCCGGCGAGCCCTTGGACCTCCCTGAGGGCCTGGGCCTCGGTGTCCGGAAGCCGGTCGCCGAAGGCGTCGACCACCTTCTGCACCTGCTCGTCGACGGCTGCCTGGGCCTGCCGGTAGCTCTCGGCGGAGGGGGCGTCGACGCCGGAGGCCGCCTCGAACCGCACGGAGAGCAGGATCGCCTGCTGGTGCTCGGCCTGCAGCCGGGCGACGAGCTGGGCGACCTGCGTGCTGTCGCGGACCAGTAGGGCGGCGCTCTCCGCGCGGTCGGACTCCTGCACCAGGTCGACGATGAGATACGTCAGGAGCAGGGCGATCACTGCCAGCGGGATGCCGACGAGCACGTTCAGCTTGCGCTGGAAGGGCCATCGGTCGGCGAAAGCCCGCAGACCCCGGGGTGCGGACGGCGAAGCCGAGGACGCCGAGCCGGCGGGCGCGTCCACCTCTTTCGTGGACACCGGGCCTCCTTCAAGAGGGTGTTGCAGGCGCGCAACGGGTGCATATGCGGTGTTCTGTCCGATTCTTATGCGCATGTGTCCGTACGGCTATGACACATGAGCGGCCCCCGTATGCCGCTGTGGCTGACGCCGACTGCTGTGGCGAACGTCAACTACGGCGACACTATCGCTAATTCGAACGGTCGAGCGCGTCGCCCCGCGTCAAGAATCCATCACGAAGAGAGATCTCCGGAGGTGTGCGTGCCCTCTCCTGGTTCGCCGGGCACCGATCACGGATCGACGCCGATCGGTAACACGGCTGCTCTTGACCGATCGAGAAGCGGATGGATTGGATCAGGACACAAGTGTTTGAGTTCTCATCAACCCCCCAGCTCGGAACGGGAACCGTGACTTCCAACGCTCACAGCAGCAGGTCCCTGAGGAACCACCCCGGCGCGGCGGCCGTCGCCCTGGCCGCGATGACGGTCCTGCTGGCGGGATGTGGCTCCTCGTCCGGCGGCACCGACGACCCGCTCGCCGGCGACAAGGCGGCCGGTGACACGGTGGTCGTCGGCTCCAACAACTTCGCCGAGAGCATCCTGCTCGCCGACATCTACGGCGAGGCCCTGAAGGCCAAGGGCGTCAAGGTGTCCTACAAGCCCAACATCGGCAGCCGCGAGACCACGTACGGGCTGCTCAAGAACGGTTCGATCACCGTCCTGCCGGAGTACAACGGCTCCCTGCTGGCGTACCTGGACAAGGACGCCGCGCAGACCTCGCTCGCGTCCGTGAACGCCGCGGTGAAGACGAAGCTCGACTCCAAGCTGACGCTGCTGGAGTCGTCGCCCGCCGAGGACAAGGACTCCGTCACGATCAACGCGCAGACCGCGAAGAAGTACAACCTCACCTCGGCGTCCACGCTCGCCGACCTCAAGGACGCCGCGCCCGAGCTGGTTCTTGGCGGTTCGCCCGAGTTCCAGACCAGGCAGCAGGGCATGGTCGGTCTGGAGTCGGTGTACGGGCTGAAGTTCAAGAACTTCAAGGCGCTCGACGCGGGCGGTCCGCTGACCCAGGCGGCGCTGAAGAAGAACACCGTGCAGGCCGCGGACATCTTCACCACCGACCCCACCATCACCAAGGAGAAGTTCGTCGTCCTCCAGGACCCGAAGAACCTCTTCGGATTCGCGAACGTGACGCCCCTCGTCTACAAGAGCGGCCTCTCCCAGGAGGGCGTCGACGCGCTCAACGCCGTCTCCGCCAAGCTCGACACGAAGACGCTGCTCGACCTGGACTCCCAGGTGCAGCTCGAGAGCAAGGACCCGCTGGACGTCGCCAAGGCCTGGCTGAAGTCCGCAGGCCTCGGCTGAGCCCGGCCCCGCCCGTCCGAACCGCCGAAGCACCGAACCGTTGGACGCGCCGGCTGACGGAACGCCCCGGGTCCCCCCGCACCGCGAGGAAACCCGGGTCGTCCTGAACGGAAACACCCTCACCGTCGGCGAGCTGCTCGCGCTCGCCGACGGCGCGGCCGTGCCCTCGGCGGCCCCCGAGGCACGTGAGCGGGCCGTCCGTTCCTGGCGGACGGCCCAGCGGCTCGCCGCCGCCGGGCGGCTGTACGGCCGCGG
>NZ_JBEPBI010000325.1:0-7159 GCF_040299045.1 Streptomyces sp. NPDC001027 | reverse complement strand
GCCGACCGCACACCGGTCGTGCTGCGGACGGCGGCCGGACGGCACGGCTTCGAGCTGGTGGAGGCGCCGCTCGGCGCACTCGGCAGCACAGGCGCCGGACCGGCCGGGGACGGCGCCGCGGAGGCGGCCGCGCTCAGCCTGGACCGGGACTCGGTGGTGCTGCTGGCGGGCGGCGCGCGAGGCATCACCGCGCAGTTCGCCGCCGTGCTCGCCGGAGCCGCCCGCTGCCGGCTGGAGCTGCTCGGCCGCACCCCCGCGCCGGACGGTCCCGAGGCCGCGGACACCGCCGCCGCGCGCACCCCGGCCGCCCTGCGCGCAGCGCTCGCCGCGCGCGGCGGTCTGAAGCCGGCCGAGATCAACCGCGCGGCCGAACTCCTGCTCGCCCAACGGGAGATCGCGGCCACGCTGGCCGAACTCGACGCGCTCGGCAGTCGGGCCCGCTACCGCACCGTCGACTTCCGGGAGCCGGACGCCGTGCGCCAGGCGGTGAAGGAGATCCACGCCGAGCACGGCAGGCTCGACGGCGTCGTCCACGCCGCCGGCGTCATCGAGGACCGGCTGATGGGCGAGAAGAGCGCCGAGTCGTTCCAGCGCGTCTACGGCACGAAGGCGATCGGCGCGCACGCCCTGCTCACCGCGGTGGAGGAGCTGCCCTCCACGCCCGCGTTCACCGTGCTGTTCGGCTCGATGTCGGCCGTCCTCGGCAACCGGGGCCAGGTGGACTACGCGGCCGCCAACGACGCGCTGGAGACGCTCGGCGCGGCCTTCGCCGCCCGCACCGGCCGCCGCGCCGTGACCGTGCACTGGGGTCCGTGGGCCCCCGCCGCCGGGCACGCCGGCATGGTCGGGGCCGAGTTGGCCCGCGAGTACGCCCGGCGCGGCATCCGGCTGATCGACCCCGAGGAGGGGACCGCGGCGCTGCTGCGGGAGCTGGCCTGGGGCGAGGAGTCGGCCACCGCCGTCGTCTACACCGCCTCGGGCTGGTGACCGCCCCGGTGACGTCGCCCGGACCGGCCGACGCGGGCCCGAGATCGATGACGGAACGTCAGGTGCCGGAACACCGCTCGTCCGAAGAGATGATGTCGGAGCGTCAGACGTCGGTGCGGCAGGCGTCCGGGCGACAGGCGTCCGTGCGACAGGCGCCGGTCGCCATCGTCGGGATGTCGGTGCTGCTGCCGGGCGCCGCCGGTCTCGACGCGTACTGGCGCAACCTGCGCGACGGGGTCGACGCGATCGGCGAGGCGCCGGACGGACGCTGGGACGCAGCGTTCTACCGGCCCGGCACGGCCGCCGACCCGGCCGTCGCGGACCGGGTGTACACCCGGCGCGGCGGGTTCGTGGACGGACTCGCGCAGGTGGAGGTCACCCGGTTCGGGATCATGCCGAACTCGGTGGCCGGCACCGAGCCCGACCAGCTCATCGCCCTGCACGTGGCCTCGGCCGCTCTCGACGACGCGGGCGGTGCGGACCGTCTGCCCGAGCGGGAGCGCGTCGGCGTCGTCCTCGGCCGGGGCGGCTACCTCACGCCCGGACTGGTCCGGCTCGACCAGCGGGTGCGCACCGCCGGACAGCTCGTGCGCACCCTCGGCGAGCTGCTGCCCGACCTGACGGACCGACAACTCGCCCGAGTACGGGAGGCGTTCACCGAGCGACTCGGCCCGGACAGTCCCGAGTCCGCGATCGGCCTGGTGCCCAATCTGGCCGCCTCCCGGGTCGCCAACCGGCTCGACCTGCGCGGACCGGCGTACACCGTGGACGCGGCCTGCGCCTCGTCGCTGGTCGCCGTGGACCAGGCGGTGGGCGAACTCGCCTCCGGCCGGTGCGACGTGATGCTCGCCGGCGGGGTGCACCACTGCCACGACATCACGCTGTGGAGCGTCTTCTCGCAGCTGCGCGCCCTCTCCCCCAGCCAGCGCATCCGCCCCTTCCACCGGGAGGCGGACGGCATCCTCATCGGCGAGGGCACGGGCGTCGTCGTCCTCAAGCGGCTGTCCGACGCAGAGCGCGACGGCGACCGGGTCTACGCCGTCATCCGGGGCACCGGGGTGGCAAGCGACGGCCGGGCGGCCGGGCTGGTCAACCCCGATCCGGGCGGTCAGGCGCTGGCCGTGCGGCAGGCGTGGCGGGCCGCCGGGCTCGATCCGGCCGCGCCCGGCTCGGTGGGTCTGCTGGAGGCGCACGGCACCGCCACCCCGGCCGGGGACGGCACCGAACTCGCCACGTTGGCCGAGGTGTTCGGCCCCGGAGACGGCGAGGCGGTCCTCGGGTCGGTCAAGTCGATGATCGGGCACACCATGCCCGCCGCGGGGGTGGCGGGACTGGTCAAGGCCGCCCTCGCCGTGCACCACCGCACGCTCCTGCCGACGCTGCACTGCGACGACCCCCACCCGGCGCTGGCCCGCACCCGGTTCCGCACCCTGGACAAGGCCGCCGACTGGGAGACCACGGCCGAACAGCCCGTGCGGCGGGCCGCCGTCAACGCCTTCGGGTTCGGCGGGATCAACGCGCACGTGGTGCTGGAGGAGGCGCCCGCCGCCCGCGGGCCGCGCGCCGCGGCGCCCCGCGCGGCCCTGGACGTGGCCGAGCCCGAACGCGTCCTGCTGCTCGCCGCCGACTCCCCCGCCCGGCTCGCCGCCCTCCTGGACGAGACCGACGACACCGTGCGAGCCGCCGGTCTCGACCCCTCCCGTGCGCACCCGGACGCCGGAGGGACCCGCCTCGGCATCGTCGAGCCGACCGCCAAACGGCTCGCGCTGGCCCGCCGCGCCGTCGCCAAGAAGCGTGCCTGGCACGGCCGAAGCGACGTCTGGTTCCGGCCGGGCCCGCTGCTCGGCGCCGGCGGGGGCCGACTGGCGTTCCTGTTCCCCGGGCTGGAGGGCGACTTCACCCCGCAGGTCGACGACGTGGCCGCCCACTTCGCTCTGCCCGCCCCGGCCGTCGACGGCGACCGGACCGGCGACGTGGGCCGGCACGGCTTCGGCGTCGTCGCCGTCGGCCGCCTCCTCGACTCCGCGCTGCGCCGCAGCGGGATCGTGCCGGACGCGGTCGCCGGGCACAGCGTCGGCGAATGGACGGCGATGGCCGCGGCCGGACTCTACGCCGGGGACGAAGTCGACGCCTTCATGGCGGAGTTCGACCCGGACACCGTCGCGGTCCCCGGGCTGGCCTTCGGCGCGATCGGCGCGTCCGCGGAACGGGTGCGGGCCGCCCTGCGCGACGAGGGCGGAGCGCGGGCGGGTCTGGTGCTGTCCCACGACAACGCGCCCGGCCAGTCCATGGTGTGCGGGCCGCAGACGGCGGTCGAGGACTTCGTGCGGGCGTTCCGCGCCCGGGGCGTGCTCAGCCAGGTGCTGCCGTTCCGGTCGGGCTTCCACACGCCGATGCTGAAGCCCCACATCGGCCCGATCGAGGCGGCGGCCGCCCGGTTCCGGCTGCACGCTCCGCACACCCCGCTCTGGTCGGGGACCACGGCCGCACCGTTCCCCGCGGACGAGGACGGCGTCCGGTCCCTGTTCGTGCGGCACCTGCTGGAGCCGGTGCGCTTCCGGCAGCTCGCCGAGGCCCTGCACGCGGCCGGTCACACCGCGTACGTCCAGGTGGGACCGGGTCAGCTCGGCTCACTCGTCGCAGACACCCTGAGCGGACGCGACCACCTGGTGATCGCCGCCAACTCTCCCCACCGCACGGGCCTCGCCCAGCTGCGCCGGGTCGCCACTGCGCTGTGGACGGCGGGAGCCGCGGTGTCGCCCCTGCTGCCGACGCCCTCGTCCGCCGCCGGGAGGCGGGACGCGCGCCGGCGCCCCCCGGCACGGCTGGATCTCGACGGCGCCCTGGTCTCGCTCGCCCCGCAGCGCCTCGCCGAACTGCGCGCGGAACTGCGCGACGGGCTGCGGGGCGGACTACGGGACGCATCGCACGACGAATCGCGGGACGGACTGCACGACAAGCCGCGAAGCGGACTACGGGACGTGCCGCGCGTCTCGCACGGCGCGCCCGCCGCGCGCACGGATCCGGCCGCCGCGGCCGCGGCCCCCGCGTCCGGATCCGGCGGTCCGTCGCCGCTGGACGCCCTCGTCGCAGGCTCCCCGATCGCCGCCGAGCTGAGCGCGCTGCTCCGCGACACGGCGGACACCGCGGCCGCCCTGATGACCGCGCGCGGTCCGGCGACCGCGCACGCCGGGGCGGCAGCGCACGTTCCGGCGACCGCGCACGCTGCGGAGACCGTGCCGCACCGCACGGTCGCGCCCGGACGCACGACGGTGCACGTCTCCACCGAGGCCATGCCGTACCTCCTGGACCACTGCTTCTTCCCGCAGCGCCCCGGCTGGCCGGACCTCGCCGACCGCTGGCCGGTCGTTCCGGCCACGACGATCGTGCAGCACGTCATGGACGCGGCGGCGGACGCCGCACGGGCCGCGGGCGCCGGCCGGGCGGCGCCGGTCGCCGTGCACGGGGCGCGCTTCGAGGAGTGGCTCACCGCCGCCCCCGCCGTCGACGTGCCGGTCACCCTGACACCCGCGGGCGCGGACCGCATCGCCGTCTCCTTCGGCCCGCGCGCCCGGGCCACCGTGGAGCTCGCCGCAGCCCATCCCGCGCCGCCGCCCGCCCCCTGGGACGCCCCGCCCGGACCCGAGCGCACCCCCGACCACACCGCCGCCCAGCTCTACGACGAGCGCTGGATGTTCCACGGCCCGGCGTTCCGCGGCGTCACCGAGCTCACCGCGATCGGCGACCGTCATGTGCGCGGGGTCATCACCGCCCCCGCCGCGCCCGGTGCGCTGCTGGACAACGTGGGCCAGATCCTCGGCTACTGGATCATGGCGACCCGATCCGAGCGGACCGTGGTCTTCCCGGTCGGGATGCGGGAGATGCGCTTCTACGGGCCGCATCCGGCGACCGGGACCCCGGTGGGGTGCCTGGTGCGGATCACCTCGCTGACCGACGCGTTCCTCGAGGCCGACGTCCAGCTGACGGTGGACGGCACGGTCTGGGCGGAGCTGCGCGGCTGGCAGGACCGGCGCTTCGACAACGACCCCGCCACCCGGCCCGTAGAGCGGTTCCCCGAGCGCCACACCCTGTCCGAGACCCGCCCGGGCGGCTGGCAGCTGCTGCACGAACGATGGCCGGACCTGGCCTCCCGTGACCTGATCATGCGCAACTCGCTGGGCGGGGCGGAACGGGCCCAGTACGCGGGACACCCGCCGCGGGGACGCCGACAGTGGCTGCTGGGCCGGATCGCGGCCAAGGACGCGGTGCGGCGGTGGCTCTGGGACCACGGCGAGGGACCGGTGTTCCCGGCGGAACTGCGGGTGCGCAACGACGCGGCCGGCCTTCCGTACGTCACCGGCGAGCACGGCCGCGTCCTGCCGCCGCTGGACGTCTCGCTGGCGCACTGCGCGGAGGCGGGCGTGGCGATCGTCCGCCCGCACCGGCCAGGCCCCGGACCGGGGATCGACGTCGAGGAGGTCGTCGAACGCACCCCGCAGACCCTCGCCGCCGCCCTCGGCCGGGACGAACTGCGCCTGCTGGGCGCGCTGTCCGCCGCCGACGGGGGCTCCGAGGCCCTGTGGTTCACCCGCTTCTGGGCGGCGAAGGAGGCCGTCGCGAAGGCGGAGGGCACCGGATTCGGCGGCAGACCACGGGACTTCAGGGTGCTCGACGCGACGCCGGTCGGCGACCGGCTGACCGTGGCGGGCCGCCTGGAACGCGCCTACACCGTGCACTGCGCACCTGCCGCCAACCCGCCCCGGCTGCCGCGACGCGCGTACGCGGTGGCATGGACGACGGGACCCTCGACCGCGAAGGAGTACGACACCCCATGACATCCCCCACCCCCCACTCCCCCGTCACCGTCGAGGAGGACTCCGTCCTCGCCGACCTCACCGGGATGCTCGCGCGGCTCCTGGAGGACGAGTACGGCCTCGACGACGTCGAGATCGGCATGCACACCACCTTCAACCGCGATCTGGAGCTGGAGAGCATCGACCTGGTCACCCTCGCCGGAATGCTGCAGGAGCGGTACGGCGACCGGGTCAACTTCGCCGAGTTCCTGGCCGGCATGGAGTTCGACGAGATCATCGAACTCACCGTGGGGCGGCTCGTCGAGTACGTCGTGACGAGTCTGAAGGCGTCGGCGGAGGCGGGCTGAGCCATGGCGATGGTCGACACCGGCGCCGTCCGGTTGCACGTACAGCGGCTCGGCCCGAGGGAGGGCCGGCCGGCCACCGCCACCGTGGTGCTGGTGCACGGTCTGCTCACCGACAGCCTGGCCAGCTACTACTTCACCGTGGCGCCCGCGTTCGCGGCCGCGGGCCTCGACGTCGTCATGTACGACCTGCGCGGCCACGGCCGCAGCGCACGCCCCGCCGAGGGCTACACGCTGGACCACAACGTGGACGACCTCGAGGCCCTGCTCGACCGGCTGGGGGTGGCCGGTCCGGTGCACCTGGTCGGCAACTCCTACGGCGGCACGATCGCGTTCGGATACGCCGCCCGGCACCCTGGGCGGGCGGCGAGCGTGACCCTCGTCGAGTCCGAACCGGCCACCGCCGCCTGGGCGGTGAAGCTCGGCGGCATCCTGGACCGGGTCGTGACGCAGCTCGCCCACAACGAGCCCGACGCGCTCGCCTGGATCAGCGCCCACCGAGGACACAACACCGCGCGTCTGGCCAAGGGCGCGGCCAAGCTCGCCCGCGACACCACCCTCGGCCGGGACATCCCGGCCAGCCGGGTGCTGACGGAGGACCGGATCGCGGCGGTGCGCTGCCCGGTGCTCGCGGTGTACGGCGGCGACTCCGACCTCGCCGCACTCGCGCCGTGGCTGGAGGCGGTGCTGCCGGACTGCCGGACCGTGGTCGTCCCGGGCCATGAGCACTCGGTGCTCGTGGAGGCGTCGGGCGTCGTCGGCGGGCACATCCTGACCCTCGTCGAGGAGGCCGGACGGACCGCGGCGAAGGCCGCCGGATGAGCGGGTTCCTGTTCGTCGTCCCCCCGCTGGTCGGACACGTCAACCCGACGGTCGGCGTCGCCGCCGAACTCGCCGCACACGGCCACCGGGTGGCGTGGGTCTGTCCCGATCCGGGGCTGGTCGCCAGGCTGGCGGGCGACTCGGCGGGCCCGGTCTTCGCCTGCGGCGGGGCGCCCGCGGGTGAGCGAGATA
>NZ_JBEPBI010000324.1:0-7201 GCF_040299045.1 Streptomyces sp. NPDC001027 | reverse complement strand
GGCGCCGACCTCCGCGCAGTCGATGTGGGGGGTGGACCGTACGGTGTCCAGCAGTCGGATGGCCTGTGAGCGCAGGGCGTCGGAGCTGCGCCCGGCGAGCATCGAAGTGACCAGACTCGGTTCGACGTTGCCGCCGCTGAGCAGGACGCCCACGTCGGAGCCGTACTCGGCGGCGTGGGCCAGCCCGGCGGCGAGCGCGGTGGCCGCTGCCGGTTCCACTACCAGCCGGGCGTGCAGGAACGCGGCCATCAGAGCCTCGCCGATGGCCGGCTCCGGGACGGTGACCACCGAGGTGACCGCGCGTTCGGCGAGCTCGAAGGGCAGCGCGCCGATCCGGTCGGGGCGCAGCCCGTCGGCGATGGTGTACCGGGCGGGGACCGTCACCGGCCGGCCGGCGTTCAGGGCGGCGGTCAACGCCGGTACTGACTCGGGCTCCGCGCCGACGACCGCCGTACCGGACCCCTCGGCGGCCAGGCAGGCGCCCGCTATGGCACTGCCGCCGCCGATCGGGACGACCACGGCGTCCAGCTGTACGCCCTCGGCGGTGACCTGGCCGAGCAGTTCCGCGGTGGCGGTGGCCTGGCCGAGGACCACTCGCGGGTTCTGGTAGGGGTCGACGGCGTCGTAGCCGTACCTCTGCCGCAACTCATCGACGACGGCGACGCGTTCGGCCAGCAGCGTGCCGGCGGTGACCACCTCGGCACCGGTGTCCCGGATCCGGCGGACCTTTGCCGGCGGCGCGTCTGCGGGCAGCACCAGCATGGCGGGGAGTCGGTGTTCACGGGCGGCGAGCGCGACCGCGATCGCGTGGTTGCCCGTACTCTGGGCAATCACGCCGCGGCTGCCGTCCCGGGCGAGTTCGTCCACGGCCAGCAGGGCGCCGCGGGCCTTGAACGACCCGCCGTGCTGGAGGTTCTCGGCCTTCAGCCACAGGCGGGCGCCGGCGATGGCGTCCAGCGGGGCGCAGCGCACCACCGGCGTGCGCCAGACCCGGCCGGCGAGTTCGCGTTCGGCGCGTGCGACGCCGCCGTGGTCGAGCGGTGCTCCGGCCATCAGCGCGGGATGCTTTCCGGGGGTGATGTCAGGCATGCCGTGCAGCCTTTCCGTCGGGGTCGCTGACTTCATTTCGGCGGGCCGAATCGAGGTTTTTCCTGCACGCCCCTGCAATGCCCATCGGGTCCTCCTCAAGGGGCTGTCCGCGGAATGTGCGGAAGTGGCCGTTATCCTTGCAGGGAGAGATCTTCGTCGGAAAGACTTGGCTTTCTCCGTGGGCGTGAAGACGGCTGGCGACAGCCGGTCGTGGCGCCCGGTATCAGATCCGCTCGCGGGCGGCGTCGGGCCGCAGGTGTCAGTCCAGGGGTGACAGGTTCCGCCGTTTGTTGCTGCCGAAGGTCCGACGCGGTGCGGACCCGGCCCACTCCACCATGGTGATCATGATCGAGATCAGAGAACTGACGAAACGGTACCGCGAGGTCACCGTTGTGGACGGTCTGAGCTTCACGGCCGAGGCCGGACGAGTCACCGGGCTGCTGGGGCCGGAAGGCGCGGGCAAGAGCACGACGCTGCGGATGCTGCTGGGCCTGAGCAGTCCTACCGCGGGCAGCGCCGCGATCGGCGGCCGCGAGTTCCGCGACCACCCGCCGGGGCCCCACGAGGTCGGTGCACTGCTGGACAGCCACGGCGTGTACTGCCGGCATGTCGGTAACACCGCCCGGGAGTGCCTCGTCGGGCTGGCCCGGCGGTACAGGCTCCCGCGCGGCCGGGTGGACCAGGTGCTGGAGCAGGTCGGGCTGACCGAGGTGGAGCAGCGCCGGGTCGGCACCTTCTCGTTGGGGATGCGTCAACGCCTCGGTGTCGCCTACGCGTTGTTCGCCGACCCGCCGGTTCTGGTGCTCGACGAGCCGCTCAACGGGCTGGACCACCGAGGGCTGGTCTGGGCGGGCGACCTCTTCCAGCGGCTGGCCGGCGAGGGGCGCACGGTGCTCGTCTCCGGACAGCCCTCGATCGGACTCGCCGGCCTGGCCGAGGACCTGGTGGTCGTCGCGGGCGGCCGCAGGGTCGAGGGACAGCGGGCAGCGCTGCTCCGCGACGGCGACGGCGACGGCGGGCCTCGGGTGCAGGTGCGCACGCCCGACATCGCGGTGCTGGCCGAGTTGCTGGCCGACAAGGGCGCCCAAGTGGTGCTCAACGACGACCAGTCGCTGACCGTGACGGGCCTGACCGCCCAGGGCATCGGCGACGTAGCCTTCCTGAACGTCGTACCGGTGCACGAGCTCGCCCCGGACATCCCCGGTCGCTGAGCCGCGCCCGACAGTGTTTCTCATGGCGCGCATCTGCCCACCCGACGGGCCGGCCGTTCAACCGGCGCGCCGACGCAGTTGCACAGGGGGTGTCCTGCGCCTCTTCGGGCCGGCCTCCTGATTCCCTGTTCAAGAACCGTGCGCGGCGGCCGAGTATTGATCCACTGCGCCGCCCCGGGCCATCCTGATTCCGGAGATCGCGCTGTGCGCGGCAATCCTTGTATGGCGAGGCGGATGTGGTTTCGTCGGCTTTCCGGGCCCAGGTCCCGAGCTGACTCTCTCTGGTCGTCATTCCATCGACGTGCGGCCGGACGCTCGGAATTCCGGGACGGCTTCCCGGTCGCTTGGTCAATTCCTTTTGCTTTTCTGGAGAGAGGGGTGCTGATGTCCGACAAGAAGCTCTTCCTGCGGTCGAAGGCCATCATCGAGCCGCTGGTGGACAGGTTCTTCGCCTGGCCGTACACCATCGCGCCGGTGCAGGCGGCGATGAACCTCGCGTTCCTGCAGCTGCCGCTGCTGGAGTCCTATCTGCAGTCCCCACAGGTGCATGTCGCGGCGAGCCACAACCCGGAGCTGCGCGGCGGTTACTTCGTCAACATCCCGGAGTCGCGCGCCGACGAGGTCCGTGACCTGGTCGCCGCGATCAAGCGCGACCGCGCCGACATGCTGCGCTTCGCCGAGGCGATCGCCGCCGGCCAGGAGATCCTGCGGGCGAACGCGACCGGCTTCGACCTGACCCCGCTCTACCCGAAGATGCCCGAGGAACTGGGCGGTCTCATCGAGCTCGCCTACGACACCGACAACCAGGCGCAGATGCGGTTCATGGAGCCGCTGGTCTTCAAGAGCAAGGTCTACGACGAGTCCCGCCAGTCGGTGCAGCTCTCCCTGGAGACAGGGATCGAGCGCCCGTTCATCTTGAGCACCCCGCGCCTGCCCTCGCCGGACGTCCTGGAGCTGGACATCCCGTTCCGCCACGAGGGCCTCGCCGAGCTGTTCAAGGCCCGCGTGCACGGTGCCACCCTTGCCCACCTGCGCGAGGCGCTCGGCCTGGACGACGCCCAGGCCGGCCAGCTGTCCAAGCTGCTGACGGACCGTCCCAGTCTGTCCGAGGACCGCCACATCGACGGCGGCGGCCGGATCCGATACTTCGGGCACGCCTGCCTGGTCCTGCAGACGCCCGAGGCGGCGATCGTCACCGACCCGTTCATCAGCGCCGACAGCACCGCCGGCGACCGCTACACGCTGGACGACCTGCCGGACTACATCGACCTCGTGCTGATCACCCACGGTCACCAGGACCACATCGTCCTGGAGACCTTGCTCCAGCTGCGCGGCCGCCTCGGCGCGATCGTCGTCCCCCGGTCCTCGCGCGGCAACCTCGCCGACCCGTCCATGGCGCTGATGCTTCGTCACCAGGGCTTCAACGTCATCGAGGTCGACGACTTCGACGAGGTCGAGTTCCCCGGCGGCAAGATCACGGCGACGCCGTTCCTCGGGGAGCACTGTGACCTGGACATCCGCGCCAAGTCCACCTACTGGGCTGAGCTGGCCGGCAAGAAGGTCTTCATCGGCGCCGACTCGTCCGGCATCGAGCCCTCGCTCTACCGCTACATCAAGGACCACCTGGGCACCGCCGACATCGCCTTCCTCGGCATGGAGTGCGACGGGGCGCCGCTGACCTGGCTCTACCAGGCGCTGCTGACCGTCCCCATCTCGAAGAAGATGAGCAACTCGCGCAAGCTCTCCGGCTCCAACGCCGAGCAGGCCGCCGCCATCATGACCGAGCTCGGCGCCCGCGAGGCGTACATCTACGCCATGGGCGAGGAGGACTGGCTCGGCCACGTGATGGCCACCACCTACACCCCGGACACCTACCAGCTCAAGCAGATCGACGAGTTCCTCGCCTGGTGCAAGGACCGCAACATCACGGCCGGCCACCTCTTCAAGCAGCAGGAGTGGCGCTGGTAACCACCCGGTGTCGGCAGGGCCCGTCGGGGCGGGACGCCGGGCCTTCGTGACCTGCGAAGACCCGGGGTCCCTCCCCGTCCGTCTGGCGGATCCCCGAAGCCACGTCACCCACGAAACGCCATCGGCCCTCAGGCCGTTCAGGAGGTAGGTAGCACCATGGACGTGCAGGACATCGTCTACGCCGAACTGTTCACCTCGGACAAAGTCTCCGCCGCCGACTACTTCGTCTCGGGCCTGGGCTTCAGCAAGGTCGCCGACGCGGTGGAGACCGACCGCAGCTCCGTGCTGCTGCGCCAGGGCGACGTGAACCTGGTGGTCACCTCGGGCCGCGGCACCTGGCGCTTCCTCGACAGCCACGGCGAGGGCATCGCCGATCTCGCCTTCAGCTGCGACGACCCGGTGGCAGCCGGCGAGCGGGCGGTGGCGTCCGGCGCCGCGCGGCTGGACTCGGCCCGCGGCACCACCGTGGTCTCGGGCTTCGGCGGCGTCGCCCACACCCTGCTCCCGGCTGCCGCCCGTCCCGGCGAACCCCTCGCCGACGGCCGCAGGTGGACACCCTGCCCGCCCACTCCGACCGCCACGCCCGCTCGGATCCGCCTGCTCGACCACGTCGCGGTCTGCCTCGCGGGCGGCACCCTCGACTGGTACGCCGACTACTACCGGGACGCGTTCGGCTTCTCCCGGTATTCCTCCGAGTACGTCGCCGTCGGCGGGCAGGCGATGGACTCCGTCGTGGTGCGCAGCGCCTCCGGCCGTGCCACCTTCACCCTCGTCGCGCCGGACCCGACCAAGGAGCCCGGCCAGCTCGACACCTTCATGGAACGCAACAGCGGCCCGGGCGTGCAGCACCTCGCATTCCTCGTCGACGACATCATCGCGGCGGTCGGCGAGGCCCGGGACCTCGGCGTCAATTTCCTCACCACCCCCGACACGTACTACGACCTACTCGTCGAGCGCTTCGACGGGGACACCGACCGGATAGCCGAGCTGCGCAAGGCGCAGGTGCTGGCCGACCGGGACGAGTGGGGTCACCTGCTGCAGCTGTTCACCCGCTCGCCCTACGAGCGCAACACCCTCTTCTTCGAGCTCATCCAGCGCCAGGGCTCCCGGGGCTTCGGCAGCGCCAACATCCGTGCCCTGTACGAGGCCGTCGAGCGGGACCGGCTGACCTCCTGATGGACAGCGCCGACGCCATGACGGCACGCCCGTTGACCCTCGCCGAGTACGAGGCCCTGGCCCGCCCCCGGCTGGAGCCCGGCGTCTGGGACTTCCTCGCGGGCGGCGCGGGCGAGGAGCGCACCCTCGCCGCCAACCTGGCGGTGTTCGACCGCCTTCGGCTGCGCCCCAGGGTGCTGACAGGCGGCGGCGCGCCCGCCACCGCCACCCGGATCCTCGGCCGGACCTGGTCCCTGCCGCTCGGCATCGCACCCATGGCCTACCACACGCTGGCCCACCCGGACGGCGAGGTCGCCACCGCCCGCGGCGCCGGCCGGCTCGGCGTCCCGCTGGTCGTCAGCACCTTCGCGAGCCACACCTTCGAGTCCATCGCCCAGGCCGCCGCCGCGCCGCTCTGGCTCCAGGTGTACTGCTTCCGCGACCGCTCCACCACGCGTGATCTCGTCCAGCGCGCCGAGCGGGCCGGATTCGAGGCACTGGTGCTCACCGTGGACGCCCCGCACCTCGGCCGCCGACTGCGCGACCTGCGCAATGACTTCCGGCTGCCGGACGGCGTCGTACCGGCCAACCTTCAAGGCGGGGACTTCGCCTCGCCCGGCGGGCACGCCCGAACCGAGTTCGACCCCACCCTGGAGTGGTCGACCATCGAGTGGCTGCGGTCCGTCAGCTCACTGCCGGTGCTGGTGAAGGGCATCCTGACCGCCGAGGACGCCCGCCTGGCGCTCGCCGCCGGGGTGGACGGCATCGTGGTGTCCAACCACGGTGGCCGCCAACTGGACGGCGCCCCGGCCGCCCTGGAGATGCTGCCGGAGATCGCGCAGACGGTCGCGGGCGCCCGCCCCCTGCTCCTCGACGGCGGGGTGCGGCGCGGCGCGGACGTCCTCGCGGCGCTGGGCCTGGGAGCCGACGCCGTCCTGCTCGGGCGGCCGGTGCTGCACGGCCTGGCCGTGAACGGCGCACAGGGCGTCGAGCACCTCCTCGGCCTCGTCGCCGAGGAGCTGACCGAGGCGATGACGCTCACCGGCACCGCCTCCGTCGCCGCGGCCGGCCCGGAGCTGGTGGCCGAAGCGGACCCGTGGGGCCGGCCGGCGGCGCTCCGCCGCCCCGGCCCCACCTGGCAGGACCGGCCGGCAGGCGACCTGCGCCGGGACGAACTGCACGGCAGCGTCACCGACCCGGTGCTCGACACCATGAACTTCCTCAACGAGGTCACACAGCGCTATCCCGAAGCGATCTCCTTCGCGCCGGGCCGCCCGTACGCCGGCTTCTTCGAGACCGAGCAGATCTTCACGTACCTGCGCCGCTATCTGGACCACCTGGCCGAGGGCGGCGCCTCGCCCGAGGACATCCGCTCGGCGCTCTTCCAGTACGGCCCGACAGCCGGCCAGATCCGCGAGCTGATCGCCGACATGCTGCGGGCGGACGAGGGCATCGACGTGCCCGCCGAGTCCATCGTGGTGACGGTCGGAGCCCAGGAGGCGATGCTCATCGTCCTCCGGGCACTGATCTCCGGTCCTGCGGACGTGCTCCTGGTCTCCAGCCCCTGCTACGTGGGCATCACCGGCGCGGCGCGGCTGTTCGACATCGTGCCGAGTGCTGTCCCGGAGGCGCCGGGCGGGTTCCGCTGCGCCGACCTGGAGACGGCGATACTCGCCGAGCGGGCGCGCGGCCGACGCCCCCGGGCGTTCTACGTCGTGCCGGACCACTCCAACCCGTCCGGGACGACTATGCCGCTCGCACAGCGCCGGGAGCTGCTC
>NZ_JBEPBI010000323.1:0-7247 GCF_040299045.1 Streptomyces sp. NPDC001027 | reverse complement strand
CGGGGCCCTCACGAGCCCCGCCCCGGCCGGTCCACGAAAGAATCCCGACAGCCCTACGGCGCCACTCGAGGACGTGGTCCGTGGTCCCTACGAATGAGTACGGGTCCGCGGCGATCCCGACCGGCGCCGTTCTACGTGCTGTTGCGGAGCAGTGTGCCACGGCCCTCCACCGCGTCACACAGCACTCTGCATTTTTCAGAGTGACACTTGCCAAGTGTTCACGGCGGGGCGATAGTGGCAAGCGTGATTCCGTCCGCGCCCTTAGGAACAGACGCCGCCGCAGGCCGCCCCCAGGGTCTCGGTGCCAGCGCGGGAGCAGGCCCCGACCAGGCCGCTGCCGAGCGCCGGTTCCGATTCGAACTGGCCGCCCACCCGGGTTCCCCCGCCCAGGCCAGACGCCTGACGAGGGCCCGGCTCACGGGATGGTCGGTGTGCGAGGACACCTGCGACACCGCCGCCCTGGTCGTCTCCGAGCTGGTCACCAACGCGATCGTGCACACCGCGAGCGACATCGTCGTCTGCGAGCTGCACGACGGCGACGACCTGGTCCGCATAGCCGTGCGCGACCAGGGCTGCGCCCCCGGCGAGCCGCACCCCTCTCCGCAGCGTCCCGAGGAGGAGCACGGGCGGGGACTGATCCTGGTCGAGGCCCTCTGTCACTCGTGGGGCGCCCAGGAACACGGGCCCGGCCTGCTGGTCTGGGCCGACCTGCTCCGCACGGCCGACGTGCCTCGCGACGCGGCAGAACCCTGCGACAGCCCCGGCGTCGACGCCGCCCCACCGCACCCCCGCGACCTCGGCGGCCTCCTCGACGCCCGGGACGCGCTCCCCGCCGTCCCCACCCGCCCGTCCGCCGGTCCTGCGACGCCGCGGGGCGACCTCGGGTGGGGCGCCCGCCCGAAGCCGGGCACGGGCGACGGCCCGGCCGACGACGACGAGACCGCCGAACAGCGACTCCCCGCGCAGCCCGGTCCGGCGGCGGCCCGCCCGCGCCCCGCGTCCGGCCCCGGCGTGCCGGCCTCCCGCGTGACACCCCAGTGGCACCGCGCGGCCGACCACAACGCCGTCGAGAGCCGCGACGCCCGGTTCGGCCGGGCGGCCGGCCACCCCGCGACCGCGCTCCCGCTCCCGCTCCCCCAGCTCCCCCACCCGCTCGAGCACGGTCGCGAGCGGGGAAGGACGTGACTCCCGGCCCCGGCCGGGCCCCGGCGCGCACACTCGACACCCTGGTGCGCCTGCAACGCGGACCGGGCGGCCCGCGAGCCGCCGCACCGCCGCGCCGGCTCGTCGTCCCGGACGGCATGACCGCCCCGCTGGGCTGCGACGCCGTCTCCGTACCCGCCCGCCTGGGCCCGCTGCTGATGTCGCGGCTGCCGCGCACGGGCTGCGTCTACGCCGACCAGGCGCACTGGTGGTGGCTGGTCCCGTCGGACTCCGACTACGCGCTGGAATGGCCCGCGCCCGCACACTACGCACCGGGCGCGCTCCTCACGGACTCCCCGCAGGACCCCGCTCTCATCCACCGGCCGGACGGCACCCTTCCCTACACCCCGCCCATCCCTCTGTACCTGGCCCTGTGCCGCCTCACGGGCACGACGCCCGCCTGGTCACGGCCGATCAGCGCCTGAGAGACACCTCCCGGACCTCCGACGAGCGGCCGTCGCCGCCGCCGTCCCGGCGCACGCCCGCGCGTCCTGTCTCCCCCCTCCTGCGCCCTGCCTCCGGGGCTCCTCCTCCCGCGATAGTGGCCGTCGTCCGCGATCGCGATCGGGGAGGCCGACGGTGAGGCAGGCACGACAGGCGGGAAAGGAAACCGCGACGAAGGAGGAGCAGCGCACCGGGGCACGGGAGAAGACCCGTCCCGACGACCGTGACGTCTCCGAGTCGGAGCGGCTGCTGTTCGGCGGACCGCTCCGCTACGACACAGGCTGGAACCAGCACCGGGACGCCTTCCTGGAGCTCAACTTCCGGGCCATGGTGACCCGGCTGCCGTCCCTGCTCACCGCTGCCCTCCGCCTCGCCCGGCAGGCCGACCCCCGAGCCGCCCGCATCGTGCTCGCCGCCGAGCTCGCCCGGGGCGCGGCACAGGCCGTCGGCCTCCTGGCGATGAACGCCGTGCTCGGCCGGCTGATCACCGGCGGCGTGATCGAGGACCGGCTGCGCGGCGCGGCCCCCGCGCTGGCCCTGATGGCCGCCGTGCTCCTGCTCTCGGCGCTGCTGCGGGCCGCGTCGACGTACGCCACCGGACGGCTGGAGCCCAAGGTCGAGCGGGTGGCGACGGAGCTGTACCTGGAGCGGGCGGCCGCGGTCGAGCTCGCCGCGATCGAGGACCACGCCTTTCACAAGCTGCTGGACACCGCGCAGTACGGAGCCCGATCGAGCCGCTACATGATCAGTCACGGCACGCGCGTGGTGAACGCGCTGATCTCGCTGATCGCCTCGGCCGGCGTCCTGACGGTGCTGCACCCGCTCCTGCTGCCGCTGCTGGTGACGATGACCCTGCCCAGCGCGTGGAGCGCCCTGACGAACGCCCGGCGCCGCTACGAGTCCTTCCACACCTGGGTGCAGCACGCGCGCGCGGGACACCTCATCGCCGGTCTGCTCACCGAACCGGCGGCGGCGCCCGAGATCCGCGTCCACGGCGTCGGCCCGTTCCTGCTGCGGCACTTCCGCGCGATGTCCGAGACCGCCGAGGCGGAACAGGCCCGGCTGGCCCGGCTCGCCGCCCGCACCGGACTCGTCGCGGCGACCTGGACGGGGGTCGCCACGCTGGCCACGTACGCCACCCTCGGCGGACTGCTGTTCACCGGCACGATGGCGCTGGCGGTGGCGGGCACGGCCGTCATCGCCATCCGCAGCGGCTCCGCGAGCCTCAACACCCTGGTGCTGGAGGTCAACCAGCTGCACGAGGAGGCCCTGTTCGTGGGCGATCTGCAGCGGCTGTACACCGAGGCGGCCGAACGGGCGATCCCCGTCGGCGGCGTGGCCCTCCCGGACGACCCGCACGAGATCCGCTTCGAGAACGTCACGTTCGGCTACCCGGGCGAGTCGGCGCGCCCCGCCCTGGACGACGTCACCCTCTCGCTCCCGCTGGGCCGCATCATCGCGCTGGTCGGCGAGAACGGCTCCGGCAAGACGACGCTGGTGAAACTGCTGGCCGGGCTGTACAAGCCGGACCAGGGACGGATCCTGTGGGACGGTGTGGACGCCGCCGACGCGGACCGGCACCGGCTCGCCGAGCGGATCGCGATGGTGGCGCAGGACTTCAAACGGTGGCCGTTCACGGCCCGGGTCAACATCGCCGTCGGGCGCTCCGCCGCCCCGCTGACCGAGGAACGGCTGGCCGCCTCGATCGCGGAGGCGGGGGCCGAGGAGGTCGTCGCGGATCTGCCGCGCGGTCTGGACACCCTGCTCGCCCGGCACTTCAGCGGCGGACACGAGCTGTCCGGCGGCCAGTGGCAGCGCCTGGGCATCGCACGGGCGGCGTACCGGCGCGGACGCATCCTGATCGTGGACGAGCCGACGGCGGCCCTCGACGCCCGGGCCGAGCTGGAGGTCTTCGAGAAGATCCGCGCCCTGGCCGACAGCGGCCAGACGGTCGTCCTGATCACCCATCGGCTGGCGTCGGTCCGGCACGCCGACCTGGTGCACGTCCTCGACCAGGGCCGGCTGGTGGAGTCCGGGACGCCGGACGAGCTGCTCGCGGGCGGCGGCGTCTACGCCGAGCTGTACGCGCTGCAGGCCGAGCAGTTCACGGTGCAGGCACCGGCCCGGGCCCCGTCGGGATGACCCGCGCCGGCAGGCTGCCGCGGCGCCCGGCCGACTCGCGGTCGCCGGGCGGCCGGCGCCTCACTGCGCGGCGTCGGCGCTGCGCACGACCACCAGGAACGTGTCCGTGGCGAGGTCCATGACGACCTCGGCGGCCAGTCCCTCCATGCGCCGCGCGTGCGCGAACTCCTCCGCGGGCCACGACCCGCGCGGCCCGCCCGCGGGAAAGCGCTCGAGCACGGTTCGCCCGTTCACCATCTCGCACCTCCGATCAGCGTCGTACGTGTAGGAGTTAACGCTCTGCGGAGGTGGATCGCCTCGCCCGGTTGCGGGACTGAGACATAGGTGACACGCCTTCGGTGCGGAGTGTGAGAATCCGATCACCCGACGAACATCTTCGGCACCGGGCGTGCCAGCAGCCGCACCTGTCGTGACGGCGGACGCACACCGCCGCGCGGCAGCCGACGCCGTCGGGGAGGGCAGCCCGGTGGTCGAGGGGGCACGTGGTCCGAGCGGGGCCGCTGGTGGAGGCGGGCCCGTGATCCGTGCGGGCCGGTCATCGAGGCGGGCCGGTGCGGCCGGCGGTCGCATGGCTGCCGCTCCTGTGCGACGGTCCGTCGCGAACGGCCGTGGCCGACCGACCGCCCGAGGCCCTTCCGTCGTCGCTGGGAACGTCAGCCTGATGCGGAGAGGTTCTCCCGCGTCGCGGGACTCAGGGAGGACGCCGGGCCGGGCAGACCCACGCGTGCACTGCCCGCCGCGAGTTCACCGAGCAGCTCGGTGAGGCGATCGCGGTGCCGGGCGGTGAGCCGTCCGGTGTCGTCGAGGTGGACCGCGCAGGCGGTCGTCGTGTCCACGAGCCGTTCCAGGACGGCGGCCACCTCGTCCGTGCCCTGCGTGTGCCGGGCGAGCGCGGGCAGTTCGTGAGCGGCGAGCGCGATGGCGGTGCGGGCCTCGGACAGCGTGCGGTAGGCCTCGCGGCGCAGCGTCCAGCGGACGGAGCGATCGTCGGAGCCGCCGGGGACGGAGGCGTCGCCGGAACCACCAGGACCGGAGGCGTCACCGGAACCGCCGGTAGCGGAGGCGTCGTCGGAGCCGCCGAGGACGTGGGCGAGGTAGGCGTGCGCGGCGTCCGCGGCCACGGCGAGCTGGGCGCGCACCTGCCCGCCGCGCTCCGCCGGCATCGGCAGATGCCCGACGATCAGGACGATCGCGCAGGCCAGCAGGGTCTCCACGATCCGGCTGACCGAGGCCTGCGGCTCCCCGCCGACCATCACCAGCGCCAGCACGAGGACCGTGGCGACGGCGGTCTGGGCGGCGAAGTGCCGGGTGGCGACCGGGATCAGCGCACCGCAGACGGCGACCAGCGCGACCAGCCCCTCCGGCCGGGGGAGCACGGCGGCGAAGCCCGCGAAGAGCAGCGCGCCGAACACCGTCCCCGCCACCCGGGAGAGCACCCGGGACACCAGGGGCCCGAGATCGGGTTTCACCAGGAAGACGGCGGTGGCGGGCAGCCAGTACCAGTGCGGGTGCCGCCCGTACCAGTGCGAGTGGTAGAGGACCTGGGCGACGGCGACGGCGGCGCCGAAGGAGAGAGCGACCCGCAGCCCGTACTCTCGGCCGCCCGCCCCGAACGCGGTGCGCAGCAGGTCGCCTGCGCCGCGCCGCCGGGTGTGCAGGTCGCTCCCGCGCCCCCGGTCGAAGGCGTCGGCGGCGTGCAGCAGGGCGTCGTCGAGCGCGCGCAGCGCCGGGGCCGACCGGGAGGGCGCCGGCAGCGGGCCGGTGGGCGTGTTCCGACGCACGGCGTCCGCGAGCCGGCGGGGTCCGACGGAGGCCCGTTCCGAAAGCGGTTCCCCGGTCCAGGCCAGCGCGGTCGCGGCCTCGGCGAGCGGCAGCGCGGCGGCGTACTGGGCGTGCAGCCGCCGCTCGGCCGCGGAGCCGGCGCGGCGACGCAGCCGGGGCCCGGTCAGGGCGTCCTGAGCATGGTCGAGGGCGGCCGTGAGCGCCGCCCTGCGCTCCACGGCGCGCCCCGTGCCGACGGTGTCGAGCAGATCCGCGACGGCGTCGTAGACACGGGCCACCGCGTCCCGCTCCCCGTCGAAGCGGAAGTCGCCGGTCAGCGCGCCCGGTGTGGGCAGCGCGAGCCGCAGCGCCAGCAGCCAGCCCGCCCCGGCGAGGTAGGCGAGAGCGCGCGCCCATCCGGCCTCCGGCAGCGGCATCCCGGCGCCGACCGCCGCGCCGACCAGCAACTGCGTGCCCGCCGCGGAGGCGACCGGACCGATCGCGCTCATCCCGCCGGCGACGAGCCCGAGCCCGGTCAGGACGGCCGTCAGCGCGACGGCCCCCAACTCGTCGCCGCCGTACGTGCCCACGAACAGTCCGGCCGCTCCGGCGAACGCGGGCGCCCCCAGCCGCTTGACGGAGGCCCGTCGGCTGCCGGGCCGGTCGTTGATGCCGGCGAGCATGGCGGCGATGGCGGCGACGACCCCGAGGGAGAGCTGCCCGGCGAGCAGGGCGGCCAGGAGCAGGGGGCCGGCCGACAGCGCCCCGCGGGTGACCGCGCTCCAGGGGACCGGCCCGCGCTGGGTGCGCAGGGCGTGGGAGAGCCAGGGCGGCAGAACGGCATGTGCGCGAGCGGGAACGTGCGGGCGCGGGAACACGGAGCTCCTGTCGGGGCGAGGGCGGGGGTGCGCCTTCGGGCGACGGCGGCCGGGGCGGTCAGCGGTGAGCTGTGCTGTCCACGGTAGGGGGTCCTTCTGTGCGGAGCGGGGCCGTTGCGTTGCGACGAGGTGACGGTCGCCGTCGATCCCGCGTTCTTTATGAACGCAACGCCCGAAGAGCGCCTCTCACACCGAAAACGGGGCGTCCTTCCCGAGCCGCCTGCCCCGAGTCGTCCGCTCCGAGCCGCCCGCCCCCGCCGCGACGTGGGAGGAGCGGGCGCGCCTCGCCTGGGGTCGGTCAGCACTCCCACAGGTTGCGGTGACGGTGGCGGGTCGGCGGATGGTCCAGGTCCTCGGCCGTGGCGAGGAGGGCCCCGGAGGGAGCCGCACGCAGACGGTTGCGGGAGGTCGAGCGGAACACGGCCAGGGCCGCGCGGGCACGCCGCTCGTAAGGGCCGTCGATCCGCGCGTTCAGGCTCCGGGGAAAGGTGCGCGCACGGAACTCCCGCACCAGCGGTACGGGCGTCGGGCGTCGTCGCTCACGCCGCGCACGGGTCAGGTCCGCCGCGCGGTAACGGAGTTCCACGAGGCAGTGACCGGTGACGAGGCGCCGGCCGCCGTCCTGCAGGTGAAGGGGCTCGACGCGATGCCGGGGAGGGACGTGATGGACGGTTCGGGACATGGCAGACCTCTCGGGGGCCCGCCGGGACTTCCGGCGCGGCCCGCTAGTGTGATGCGCCTGAAATGGCGACTCTAAATCTGTATGCTTTTTTCATGGCGTCTCGGGGTCCTCGTGCTGTCGAAGTCGTGCTGTCCGTC
>NZ_JBEPBI010000322.1:0-7250 GCF_040299045.1 Streptomyces sp. NPDC001027 | reverse complement strand
GGTGGCAGGAGGCGCTCGCGGCGATGTTGGTCCGCCACGGTCTGGCCGAGGAACGCGGCCGGAGGCTCGGCGCCTTCATCATCGCCGCGGTCGAAGGTGCGGTGATCATGTGCCGGGCCGAGCAGAGCACCGCTCCGCTCGAGGCGGTCTCCGACGAAATCCACGATCTGCTCGTCTGCGCCCTGGGCCGTCGCTCTGATGCCGACCCCCGCAGCGAACCCCTCTAGACCTCGTCGTCTTCCCAGTCCTCAAGGAGTTGCCATGCCTTCGCTCGATCGCCAGGACAATGTCTTCGTTCTCGATCTCGGAGACGGTGAGAACCGCTTCCACCCCGACTGGATCACCGCCGTGAGCGCCGCTCTCGACGAGGTGGAGAAGACAGAAGGCCCGCGCGCCCTGGTCACCGCCGCAACGGGCAAGTTCTACTCCAACGGGCTCGACCTTGAATGGCTGTTCGCCAACTCCGACCAGCACCAGGACTACGTCGTCTCCGTCCACGAACTGTTCGCGCGGATGCTGTCGCTGCCGGTCGTCACCGTTGCCGCGCTGCAGGGGCACACCTTCGCCGCGGGCGCGATGTTCTCCCTCGCCCACGACTTCCGCGTCATGCGCGCCGACCGCGGCTACTGGTGCCTGCCCGAAGCGGACATCAACATCCCCTTCACCCCCGGCATGGCCGCCCTCATCCAGTCCCGGCTCACCCCTCAGACCGCCCACCACGCGATGCTCACCGCCCGCCGCTACGGAGGCGCGGACGCCGCGACCGCCGGCATCGTCGACCAGGCGGTCGCCGAGGACGCGGTGCGCTCCACGGCCGTCGAGATCGCCGCGGCGCAGGCGAGCAAGGCCGGCGACACGCTCGGGACCATCAAGGCCCGCATGTACGCCCCTGCCCTGGTCACCCTGCGCAATGCCACCGCCCCGCTCGGCTGACCAGCGTCCGACTGCCCGCCCCTGTCGCGCGCCCCAGGCCCCGCCCTCGGGGCGCGCTCCCAGCCGTCCACGCGCGAGGAGACACGGCCGATGACAGCCGACACCGCCTGGCACAAGAGCGCCTGCATCCTGTGCGAGAACAACTGCGGCATCCAGATCCAGACCGACGGCCGCCGCTTCGCCAAGATCCGCGGCGACAAGGAACATGTCGCCACCGCCGGCTACACCTGCAACAAGGCCCTGCGTCTGGACCACTACCAAAACGGCGGCGCCCGGCTGACGACCCCGCTGCGCCGAGAGGCGGACGGCACTCTCACTCCGATCGACTGGGACACCGCCATCGCAGAGATCGCCGCCCGGCTGAAGAACGTGCGCCACACGCACGGCGGAAAGTCGATCTTCTTCTACGGCGGCGGCGGGCAGGGCAACCACCTCGGC
The DNA here is from genome assembly GCF_040299045.1 of Streptomyces sp. NPDC001027. Lineage (NCBI taxonomy): Bacteria > Bacillati > Actinomycetota > Actinomycetes > Kitasatosporales > Streptomycetaceae > Streptomyces > Streptomyces sp. NPDC001027. The sequence continues at coordinate 5,879 of NZ_JBEPBI010000322.1, read as the reverse complement.
GGCGCCTACAGCGGCGCCCTGATGCGCGCCCTCGGCGCCCGCTACCGCTCCAACCCGCTCGCGCAGGAGAAGACCGGCGAGGGCTTCGTGGACGCACACCTCACCGGCGGACACACAGCCGGAGACTTCGAACACGCTGAAGTCTCCGTCTTCATCGGCAAGAACCCCTGGCAGTCCCACGGCGTCCCGCGCGCCCGCACCGTGCTCAAGGACATCGCCAAGGACCCCGACCGCACCATGATCGTCATAGATCCGGTGCGCACGGAGACCGCCGACCTGGCCGACGTCCATCTCCAGGTGCGCCCGGGCACCGACGCCTGGTGTCTGGCCGGCCTTCTCGGCGCCCTGGTCCAAGAGGACGTGGTCGACCACGCCTTCCTCGCCGCCCGCACCACCGGCGCCGACACAGTGCTGGAACAGCTCAAGCACGTGGACGTCGCCGACTGCGCCCGGACCTGCGGCCTGGACGAGGATCTGCTGCGCACCACGGCCCGCACGATCGGCACGGCGTCCAGCGTGGCGACGTACGAGGACCTGGGGGTGCAGCAGGGCCCCAACAGCACGCTGATCTCCTATCTCAACAAGCTCATCTGGCTGCTGACGGGGAACTTCGCCAAGCCCGGCGCGATGCAGCCGCATTCGTGGGTCGCCCCGCTGGCCCGCTACTCCACACGGCCCCGCCGCACCCCTGTCACCGGGGCGCGGATGCCCGGCGGCCTGGTGCCCTGCAACGTCATCGCCGAAGAGATCCTCGCCGACCATCCCGACCGGTTCCGGGCCATGGTCATCGAGTCGTCCAACCCGGCTCACTCCCTCGCCGACTCCGCCGCCTTCGCCAAGGCGCTCGACAAGCTTGACCTGGTCGTCGTCATCGACATAGCCCTGACCGAGACCGGCCGCCAGGCCGACTACGTGCTCCCGGCCGCCTCCCAGTTCGAGAAGTGGGAGGCGACCTTCTTCACCTTCGAATTCCCCCGCAACCCCTTCCACCTGCGCGCCCCGGTCCTCGACCCGCTGCCCGGCACCCTGCCCGAACCCGAGATCTACGCCCGCCTCATCCACGCCCTGAACACGGTCAGCGGCAGCAAGCTGACGCTGCTGCGCACGGCCGCCCGCATGGGGCGGCGTCCCTACAAGCTGGCCTTCGCCGCCCTGGCCGCCGTCGACAAGAGCACCCTCGCCATGGCTCCGTACCTGCTGCACCAGACCCTTGGCCCCACCCTTCCCGACGGCGCCGACTCGGCTGCCGTGCTGTGGGCGCTCGCGCAGCGCATCGCCAAGGAGTACCCCGCCGGCATGCGCAGGGCCGGGCACAAGAGCGCTGACGCCCTCTTCGACGCGATGCTCAGCGGCCGCTCCGGCATCACCTTCACCGAGGACGACTACGACGACGCCTGGTGCTACGTGCCCCACCCCGGCCGCCGCATCCCGCTACCCATCCCCGAACTCCTCGGCCTCCTCGCCGACTTGGACACCACTCCCGCCGTGCACACCACCGCCGAGTACCCGATCGTCCTGGTCGCCGGACAGCGCCGGGCCTTCACCGCGAACACCATCTTCCGCGACAACACCTGGCGCAAACGCGATACCAACGGCACCCTGCACATCAGCCCCCAGGACGCCGAACAACTCGGCCTGTCCGACGGCGCCCTCGCACAGATCACCACCGCACGCGGCACCGCCCAGGCGGTCGTCGAGATCGACGACCGCCTCCAGTCAGGCCACGCAGCCCTGCCCAACGGCTTCGGCCTCGACCTGCCCACTGCCGACGGCACGACGGAACGCATCGGCGTCGCCCTGAACACCCTGACCGACCTCACCTGGCGCGACCCCATCGCCGGAACCCCCTGGCACAAACACGTCCCCGCCCGCATCGAGCCCCTACCCATCTGACGAGAGACCTTCCAGCAACACCCCGGGTCGTGTCCGCAATGTCATGGGGGCCGCAGGCGTCAGGCGGGCGATGGTGACCAGGGCTTGGCGGTGGCGGGCGCGTCTGTCGTAGCGGGCGGCGTATGGCGCTCCTCGGGCGACGCCTCCGGACACCCGGACAAGTGCGTCGCGCGAGGGTCACCGGACAAGGAGTCCAACGTCCTCGGCCGGAGTCTGGCGCACGGGACGGACCTACACCCATACCTCTGACCAGTATGAGCCACTGCTCACCTTCGCCTCCGCCGTCCCGGCCAAGAAGCCATACGGCGCTGCCAACGGCACCGGCACACGAACGGTGGCTATCACTCTGTGGAGGGGTCTTCGACGGTGGGGATGTAGGGGGACAGCAATGTCTCGGTGTGTTGTGTGAGCGTGCCTCGGGCGAGTCTGAGTACGCGTACGTCGTTCTGGTGGTCCGGTTCTTCGTCGTCGTGGATGTGGAGGAGTCCGTAGGAGCCGGGGGCGACGGCGGCCACATGCTCGAACAGTTCGACGACGTCGGGCGACGAACGGTGATTGGAGAAGCCGCCCAGGTGGATGAACGGCTGGCCGTTCATCCACCTGAGGTCGAGCAGGTACGGGCTGTCCGTCTGAGCGATGCGAAGGCTGAGCTCGTCGACGATCTGCCGCAGCCGCGGCTCGTCGTCATCGGCTGCGGTCTCCCTGACGGTGATCCACCCGTGGTACTCGAACATCCCACGATCTTAGTGAGATGACCTGCTTCACCGGTTCCGATCGCGGCATGATCCGCCGGACACGCCTCAGGGCGCCCAGGGCCCGAGCATGTCCCTCATCGCGTCGGTCAGGGCGCTTTGCAGGAGTGGGCCGTAGGTGATGCGGCGGACGCCGAGGCGGCGGAAGCGGTCGAGGTCGTGTTTGGCGGGGTGTGCCGTGGAGTTCACCGGGATGGTGACGGCGTCGGTCACCGCGGCCAGCAGGTCGTCGTCGTCCTGGATGCCGACGGGGTAGACGCTGTCGGCGCCTGCCTGCTCGAGGGCGTGCAGTCGCTCGATCGCTTCGTCGAGGACGGTGGGGGCGTCTTCCGTGTGGAGGAAGAGGTCGGTGCGTGCGTTGATCCAGACGGGGATGCCGGCGTCGTCGGCGGCTGCGCGCAGTGCGGCGACGTAGTGTGCGTGTTCCTGGGTGGTGCGCATGCGTGCGCCGTCGGAGTGGACGGTGTCCTCGACGTTGAGGCCGACGCCGCCGACTTCGGTGAGTCCGGCGATGAGGTCGGCGGGTTGTTGTCCGTAGCCGGCCTCCAGGTCGACGGAGACGGGGACGTCGACGGTGGCGATGATGGGCCTGACGGCGGCGAGCACTTCCTCGAAGGTCTGTCCCTCGTGGTCGGCGGCTCCGCGGGAGTCGGCGAGCGGGTGGCTGCCGATGGTGAGCGCGGGGAATCCGGCGGCGGCTGCCGTCCGCGCGGACCAGACGTCCCAGACGGTCGGCAGTACGAGCGGTTTGTGCTCGGCGTGCAGCTGTTTGATGCGTTGAGCGCGCTCAACGGTTGCGCGAGTGTTCATGTCGGGGACGCTACCCCGCGGCTCCCTCACGACAACGCGCGACGGCGCGCCGCCGGGTGACGGATCGGCTCGGTCCGGCTGGCCGTCGCGCCGAGGGGCACGCGCAATGGTGCCCCGTGGCGGGCCGGGAAGCCCGGCAGCGCGGCGCCGTGGCCGGTCTGCTGTCCAGCCCGGCGGATGCCGAGTGCCCGGATCTGCGGGTCTGGCCGACTGAGACGTCATCTCATTTGGCGAGTCGGCGGTAGCAGATGAGAGTGCAGGCGATGCTGGTGAAGGCCAGGAAGTGCTCGGCTTTGCGTTCGTAGCGGCGGTGCAGTCGGCGGCATCCGGCGAGCCAGGACATCGTGCGTTCTACGGTCCAGCGGTGTCGGCCCAGACGGGTCGAGGACTCGATGCCCTTGCGGGCGATGCGGTGCGTGATGCCGCGCCCGCGTAACCATCGCCGCAGGTGGTTGTAGTCGTACCCCTTGTCGGCGTGCAGCTTTCCCGGTCTGCGTCGTCGGCGTCCGCGCCGGGAGCGGATCGGAGGCATGCCTTTGACCAGCGGGATCAGAGCCTGGCTGTCGTGCAGGTTCGCTCCCGAGATTCCGACGGCCAGGGGCAGACCGGTCCGCTCCATGATCAAGTGGATCTTCGAGCCGTACTTGCCCCTGTCTACCGGATTCGGACCTGTCAGGTCCCCCTTTTCAGGGCCCGCATGTTCACCGAGTCGATCGCACAGCGGGACCAGTCCAACTCTCCGCGGGAGCCGAGCTCGTCGAGGACTAGGCGGTGGAGCTTGGCCCACACCCGGGCCTTCGACCACTCGGTGAAACGCCGGTGGGCCGTCGCTCCCGACGGTCCGAACGACGCGGACGGCAACTGCTGCCATGTGCAGCCCGACGTCGCTACGAACACGATCGCGGCCAGCACCTCCCGGTCACCGTGCCGACGTCGGCCACCGCCCTGAGGCCGCGACGGAGCCTTCGGGACCACCCGCTGAAACAGCTCCCACAACTCATCCGGCACCAGCCGCTCAACGATCGAAACCACGACCGACAGCCTACCGATCCAAATGAGATGGCGTCTTAAGCGGGGGTCTGCATAGGGGTTGGTGGAGGAATCGGGCTGCGTTCGGTCGGGCTGACGGGCAGCATGGCGGCATGCCGGATCTGTTGTGGGATGACGTCAGGAACTTCTTCGACCCTGACCTGATGGGTGCTCTGCCTGATGTGTCCGTGACCGAGGCCTCGGTCGATGACTGGCAGGCGGTGTTCGACCTGGCGAGGTCGAGCGGGTGGACGTGGGAGTACTCGGAAGGCTGCGTTCGCATGCCTTTGCCCTCGGCGCAGGAGGTGTTGTCACGGCCCAGTGATGCGGACACGGCCATGCTGAAGGTATGGCCTGTTGCGGGCGTGCAGGTGAATTTCTGGCCGATGTCGGCCGGAGAGATCGACTTCGATGTCGATCTGCGGGAGTTGCAGGGCCAGGAAGGAGTGGACGTCTTGTGCGGCTTCCTCGGCGCGATCGGGCGTCGGCTGGGCAGGGCTGTGCTGATGACCAGAGAAGGAGACCGGGAGAAGCCGGTGCTTGGGTTCGACCCTGGTGCCGATCGTGTGGTGCTGCTGGCAGATCCCCTCGGAGTTGAACTGGCCGCCGCTGCGGACGGGGGTTCGTAGAAGGCGCCGTCGCGGGGCATGGCGAACGGGACGCTGACGCGGTGGCGGGTGAGGCGGAGAAGAGCCTGCGGGTGGGTTTTTCCGCGAGTCCGGCGCTCGTCGTAGCGAGTGCGGGGGCGGGATGGGTGCAGGGCGGCGGACGCTCAGTGGCAGTAGCGCGGCCCTTTCGCGCGGTTTGCGGTGCTGTGCCGCCGCCAGGCGGCTGGCGATGGTGTCCGCGCGTGCGAGGGCGCGGCCGTGGTCGATTCTCGCCCGGGTCAAGCAGGCGACGGTCAGGACGTGGCCGATGCCGCGTGTTTCAAGGGCGTCGCGCAGTTGGGGTTCTTGCCCGTAGGCTCCGTCGCTGGTTGCCCAGGGGACGGTGATCCCGGCATCCGGCGCGGTCCGGATCATCTTCCGGGCCGCGCAGGGTCCGCCTGTTCGGCCAGCTGCCGGCAGTCTCTCCGTTCGATTCCCGACGACAGCCCGTGCAGGTGAGCGCAGGCCGCGGCCCGCGACTCGACTCGTCCGCACCTGCCCGCGCTCCGGGCCGTGACCTGGTCGAGCATCGCCTGTCGGCGGGCAGGTCTGGGCTGTGGCCGGCCGCCGCACGATCTTCAGGAGTCCGAACGACTCCCGATGGTCACGCGGTGGCCGTCCCTTTTGCGGGCTGGGCGTCAGCGTCGTCGCGAAGTCGAGTTCGCGTGTCAGGCGGTGAAGCCGCCGTCGACATGGATCGAGGCTCCGGTGATGTACGAGCCGTCCGCACTTGCCAGGTGAGCGACGG
>NZ_JBEPBI010000321.1:0-7258 GCF_040299045.1 Streptomyces sp. NPDC001027 | reverse complement strand
ATCGAGAAGGCCATCGACGACGTCTTCGACCTGCGCCCGGCCGCGATCATCCGCGATCTCGACCTGCTGCGCCCGATCTACGCCCAGACCGCCGCGTACGGCCACTTCGGCCGCGAGCTGCCCGACTTCACGTGGGAGCGCACCGACCGCGTGGACGCGCTGCGCAAGGCCGCAGGCCTGTAGGCGGTGACAGGGGGAAGGGCCCGCGGACACCGCCGGAACCGGTTTCCGCAGGCCCTTCCCCCTGCGGACCTGGCCGCCTCTCTCCCCCGTGAGGCGTTCAGGAGGGGAGCCGCGATCAGAGGCCGCCAGGGCCGTCGGCAGCGCCGCGCAGACGCTCGACCCACCGGGGGCTGCGCAGTGCGTCGGCTGCCTCTCGGGGAACGCTCAGGTGGACATCGCGGCTGTGGTCGTCGTCGGGAGTGGGCGTGACGAGTGCCGTCCACGGGATGGGGCTTGCGGGGAACTCGAACCAGAACGGCCGTCCGGCGCCGAACTCCAGCGTGTACACGGGCAACTTGCCGGAGTCGTTCAGGGCCACCGTGCCCTCGAAGGCGTCCAGTGACATACGGCTGAGGACCCGGGCCGAGCGCCCGGCCTGCCGCTGGGCCTCCAGGAAGGCGGCCTCCTGGCGCACCCGGACGGGCGTGACACGGTCCACGGCGGCGCGTACCGCGGAGACGGTGTGGGCGAGGGGCTCTTCGCGCAGCTCGCGGGCCGGCAGCACGGCCGTGGTGTTGGACACCGCATTGCCCCCGTAACCGTGCGGAAGGCGGTCCTTCAGCACGGCCCGCAGTCCGACCACGATCCCCAGACGCTCCTCGGCGCCGGGTTCCCGGTCGCGGAGCGCGCCGAGGACCCGCCACACGTGTGCTCCCAGCGCGACCGCGCTGGACGCAGGAGGCAGATCGGCGTCCTGTCCGGCGCGGGCGGCCGCGCGCAGGCCGAGGACGTCTGCCGCGCTCAGTCGGACCGTGACGGTACGGACCTTCCACGCACGGGAGTTGACCCTCCAGATGAACCCGAACTTCTGCCGTCCGGTGACGACCTGGTACTGCGGGTCCTCCGGTGCGGGACGCGCCTCGCCGGCCAGGTCGTCCAGCAGCGACCGGTCGTACGGCGCCGCGGAGGCGTCCAGTCCGGCGTGCGTGCGCGACCAGTGGCGCAGGAAGTCGAGGTAACCGCCGCCGTCGACGACGCTGTGGTTGACGGCGACGCCGAGCACGGAGCCGCCTCCTCGCATGTGGGTGACCTTGACCGTGAGCAGCGGTGTGTCGTGCCCGACGACGCGGAAGGCGTTGACGGAGTGGATGTACCGGCGCAGATCCTGCTTGGCGGAGCGGTCCGGCCCGTAGTCCGGCATCGCCTGCTCGGAGCGGGCGACGGCGAACACCGCGCCGGCGTCGTTGCACACCACGCTGAGGCCGCCGTCCGCGTCGCGTTCGAGGCGTCCCGTGAGCAGCGGATGGTGCGCCAGCGTGCGGCGCAGGGAGTCGGCCAGGGCGTCGGAGTCCAGGGTCTGCCGGTAGAAGAAGGTGCGCGGTGTGGCGAACGTTCCGTTCAGCAGGTCGTGGACGCCGAGCCGGACCCGCTCGCCGGACGTCCCTCCCCCGCGCAGGACGACGATCTGCCTGGGCTTGCCCGGCGGGCGGCCGTGCTTCATGGGTGCGTCTCCAGGGAGGGGCGGAAGGCCCACGCGGGCCTGGCTCCTCCAAAGTGCCGGGTCCGCGACGATGAAATCCCTAGACCTCATGCTCTTGGTGGATCCCTAGAATCGTCCGGCGTGCCTGGCCTGCGGGTGGGCGCACGTGCTGGTCTGGGGTTCCCCCGATCGAACGATACGGGCGTGGGGACTCGCTTCGACTGCGAGCCGGCGAGCACGTCTCGTCCCCACCGGCACATACAGGAGGCCATCAGCCGTGGGGAACGACAAGACCGAGATTCTCGACCTGGTGCGGGAGTACCACCGCTCCACCCTCTCGTCGGGGTTCGTGCCGGGCCGCACGCCGGTGCTGGCGTCCGGTGCGGTGCTCAGCGAGGACGACCGGGTGGCGCTGGTGGAAGCGGCACTCGACATGCGCATCGCTGCCGGGGTCAGCTCGCGCAGGCTGGAGCGTGCGCTGGCGAAGTACTTCGGGCTGCGCAAGGCGCATCTGACCAACTCCGGCTCGTCGGCCAATCTGCTGGCCCTCAGCAGCCTCACCTCGCCGCAGTTGGGCGTGGACCGGCTGAAGCGCGGCGACGAGGTGATCACGGTGGCCGCCGGGTTCCCCACGACGGTCAATCCCATCCTGCAGAACGGCATGGTGCCGGTCTTCGTCGACGTCGAGCTGGGCACCTACAACGCCTCACTGGAGCGGGTGGAGGCGGCCATCGGTCCGCGCACCCGCGCGATCATGATGGCCCATGCGCTGGGCAACCCCTTCCAGGTGCGGGAGATCGCCCAACTCGCCGAGGACCGTGGCCTGTTCCTCATCGAGGACAACTGCGACGCGCTGGGCAGCACCTACGAGGGGCAGCTCACCGGAACCTTCGGGGACCTGGCGACCGAGAGCTTCTATCCCGCCCACCACATCACGATGGGCGAGGGCGGCTGCGTGCTGACGGACAACCTCGCCCTGGCGCGGATCGTGGAGTCGATGCGCGACTGGGGTCGCGACTGCTGGTGCGAGCCGGGTGAGGACAACCGCTGCTTCAAGCGTTTCGAGCACCAGATGGGTTCGCTGCCGGAGGGCTACGACCACAAGTACATCTTCTCCCACGTGGGTTACAACCTGAAGTCGACGGACGTCTCGGCGGCGCTCGGGCTCCAGCAGCTCAGCCGCATCGACGAGTTCGGCAAGGCCCGGCGGCACAACTGGGCCCGGCTGCGGGAGGGTCTGGACGGGCTGCCGCACCTGCTGCTTCCCGATGCCACGCCGGGCAGCGACCCGAGCTGGTTCGGCTTCGCCATCACCGTGCAGCCGGGCGCTCCGTTCCAGCCCGGCGCTCTGATCGACCACCTGGAGTCCAGCATGGTCGCCACCCGACGTTTCTTCGCGGGCAACCTGACCCGTCACCCGGCTTACGAGGGACAGGAGTTCCGGGTCAGCGGACCGCTCACCAACAGCGACATCACCACCGAGCGGACGTTCTGGATCGGCGTGTACCCGGGTCTGACCGACGAGATGATCGACCACAGCATCAACACGGTGCTCGAGTACGTGACCCTGCCGCACTGACCCCGCGACACGTCCACGGGGTGGGTCCCGGCGCCCCAGGTCGCCGGGACCCACCCCGTTTCGTGTGCCGACGGACCGCTCAGCCGCGCGTCGTCGCCGGAACCCGCGCCGCCCACGTCTGCAGGAGATCGGCGGCACGGGCGGCGCCGCCCGCCGTGCGGACGGCCTCCCGCATCGCGGCGAGGGCCGCGGGCCCTGCGGGGTCGGCGAGCAGCTCGTCCACCGTGCCGGCGAGACGCCCGGCGGTCAGACCTGCCCGGGACAGCGCCCGGCCGACCCCGCGCTCCTCCAGCCGCTGCGCGCTCAGCGCCAGTTCATGGGCTCGGGGCAGGGCCACCACAGGCGTGCCGTAGAACAGGGACTCCATGATGCTGCCCATGCCCGCGTGGCACACGAACACGTCGGCGTGCGGCAGCACCGCGGGGTGCGGCAGCCAGGGGTGCGCCTCGACATGCGCCGGCAGCGACCCGAGGAGCGCGGGGTCGCTGTCGCGGCCGAGCGTCATGACGACATGCCACTCGGTCGGCGAGAACGCCTCGGCGCACAGGCGGAAGAAGTCGCCGCGGTCTCCCGACTCCGTGCCGAGCGACACCAGTGCGACGCGGCGCCCGTCGCCCGGGGGCGACCAGAGGCCGGGTTCGGGCTCGGTGAAGACGGGGCCCACGAAGGCGAACCGGTCGTCGAAGGCGTCCCCCTCGATCTGGAAGGCCCGCGGCAGGAAGACCAGGTTCCGGGCGTCCCATTCGGTGCCGTACCGGCCCATCTCGTCCAGTCCGATGCCGTGTTCGCCCATGAAGCCGATGAGCACCCTGGCTCCCTCGGCCATCAGCGGGTGCCCGGGATCCCACATCTGGGCGCGCAGGGAGAAGGTCTCGTTGGCGGCGTGGCTGGGGCAGACCTGGACCGGCACGGCCCCGAGGACACGGGCGGCCACACGGCCGGCGGCGACCGTCTCGAAGTCGTAGAGCACGACGTCGGGCGGGTCGGCTGTCAGGGCCTCGAGTGCGGCGGGGAAGACGGTGCGCACGGTGTCGACGAGCAGGTCGTAGCCGTCACGGGCGAGCCGGTCCGGGCTGGGGTCGGCGGCACGGTAGAAGTCGCCGCGCCCGGAGACGTAGGTGACGGCGCGGGCGCCGCAGTCCTCCACGACCGGGCCGAACCGCTCGTCGACGACGTAGGTGACGCGGTGGCCGCGGGCGAGGAGTTCACGGGCCACTCCCAGGGTGGGCGCGATGTGGCCGAAGTCGGCGAACAGCAGCAGGGCGTAGTGGCGGGCGGGCGTGGGGGCGCCGGGCGTCATCGGCTCTCCGAAAGGGTGTCTGACGGCCCGGGGACGGGCCGAGAAGGTGGTTCAGCGGGCATCCGCCCGGAGCGCCTCGTAGTACGCCAGGCAGTCCTCGTACCGGGCCAGGAGTCCGGTGTCCCGGGCCTCGGCCACGGAGATCGCCGCGGAGTCCTTCACCGACATCAGGGGGGTCTCCGACAGGCTCCAGGGCAGGGCGAGATCGGGGTCGAAGGGGTCGACGTCCACTTGTGTCCCGGGCACGAACCCGGTGGAACACAGATACGACACGCAGGTGTCGTCGGTGAGGGCGAGGAACCCGTGCATCAGCCCTTCGGCGACGAACAGCGTCTCGCCCGAGTCGGCGGACAGCCAGTTCGTCTCGTACACCCCCCACGTGGGGGATCCGACCCGCAGATCCACGACGATGTCGAGGACGGCGCCGCGCACCACGCACACCACCTTGGCCTGTCCGGGCGGAAGAAGCGTGCCGTGCAGTCCGCGCAAAGTGCTGCGGCGCGACACGGAGTAGTTCACCTGGGCCACGGGCACCGGCCGGCCGATCTCGTCGGCCAGCCGGTCGCACCGGAACGACTCGTAGAAGCTGCCGCGTTCGTCACGGAAGTGATGCGGTGTGATGTGGTAGGCGTCCGGTACGGCCATCTCTCGAACCTTCATGATGACTCCACCGTAGGACGTCGGGATCGAGGACCGATCGAGAACGGGCCACGAAGGGCTCGGGTCGACACAGCCTGGAGTGATCCTCGATCAAGGGCTGCTTGAGTGGTGTCGTCAGACCCGCGACCGAGCGGGGCAGCGACGGTGACCGGGCGTGCAGCGCGCGGGCCCGGGAGGAGAGACGGCAATGCCGGAGGTCGGTGCGCTGGGGCGGCCAGGCGATGCGGACGGGAGGTCGGGCCGCGTGCTGCTCCTCGGGGCGACCGGATTCGTCGGCCGTCATGTGGGAACCGCCCTGGAGCGGGACGGCTACGAGGTTCTCGCCGTCGCCCGTCACCCCCGCAAGACCCCGGCGTCCTGGCGCTTCCATCCCATGGATCTTGCCGACGCCGGGACCCGGGCACTGGTCGAGCTGATCGACGAGGCGCGCCCCGAGGCCGTGGTGAACGCCGCCGGAGAAGTGTGGTCGCCCACCGCCGACCGGATGCGCCACAGCAACCAGCTGCTCGTGGAGCGGCTCCTCGCGGCGCTGGCGGACGCCGGACCCCGGCCGCGGCTGGTGCAGCTGGGCTCGGTGCACGAGTACAGCCCGCAGCCCCGAGGGGTGTGGCTCACGGAGTCCTCGCCGGAGGTCCCGGCCACCGGCTACGGGCGGTCGAAGCTGCACGGCACGCGTGCGGTGCAGCAGGCCGTCGCGGCCGGCGCGGCGGACGCGGTGGTGCTGCGGCTGTCGAACGTCATCGGCGCCGGCACTCCGCGAGGGAGTCTGCTCGGGCAGGTGGCCGCGCAACTGCTCGAGGGAACAGCCGGGGGCCGCACGGCCGAGGTGCGGGTGTCGCCGCTGCGCAGCAGCCGTGACTTCGTCGACGCCCAGGACGTGTCCCGGGCCGTCGTCGCGGCGCTGCGCTCCCCCGGCGCCGCCGGTCGCGTGGTGAACATCGCGAGCGGCGCCTCGCAGCCCGTCCGGGACATGGTGGACCTGCTGATCTCCATCAGCGGCCGCTCGGCCCGGCTCGTGGAGCGTCCCGTCACGCAGTCGCGGTCGCTGACCGACGCCGACTGGATGGCCGTGGAGGTGTCGGCCGCGCGCACCGTCCTCGGATGGCAGCCGACCCGCACGCCCCGCGACATGGTGCAGGACCTGTGGCGTGCCGCGGCGGAGCAGCGGGACGGCTCGCCCGACGTGTGAGGTACCGGCCGAGCGTCCGCGTCAGCCGGGCAGCAGGTCGAGATCGGCCGTGCTGACCTGATCGGTCAGCACATGCTGGCGCAGACGCTGCAGGCCGGGTGAGGGATCCAGGCCCAGCTCGTCCCGCAGCTGCGCGCTCAGCCGTCGGTAGACGTCGAGCGCCTCGCTCCGCCTGCCGCACCGTTCCAGGGCGATGATGAGCGAGCCCTGGAACCACTCGTGCAGCGGGTGCGCGCAGGCGAGTTCCTTCAACTCGCCGACGAGATCGCGGTGTCGGCCCAGGTGCAGGCCGGCGGTGATGCGCAGCTCCTCGGCCTGGAGGTGGAGTTCGTTCAGCCGCAGAGCGTGCCCGTGCAGCGCCGGTCCCGGCGCGACGTCCGCGAACGGCGGCCCGTCCCACAGCAGCAGGGCTTGGTCGAGCAGCGCGACGGCGCCGGCCGGGTCGCCTTCTGCGAGTGCCGTACGGGCCTGGCCGGTGAGCCGCGCGAACGCCTCCGCGTCGCATGCGCCCGGCTGGACCCGCAGCAGGTATCCGTGGGCGTGGGTGACGAGCGGGCCGCTGTCGAGCGGCCCGGGGTCCTCGCCGCCGTGCAGCGCCTTGCGCAGCTGGTAGGCGTAGGTCTGCACGGTGGCGGTGGCGCTGCGCGGCGGGCGCCCGGCCCACAGCTCGGACGTCAGCGCGGCCAGCGGGACGACCGTGTCGTGCCGGGCCAGCAGCAGGGCCAGCACCTGGCGGACCTTCGGCGCCGTCGGTGTGACGTCCCGGCCGTCGGCCGAGACCCGCAGCGGACCGAGGGTGCGCCAGGTCAGCACGCCGCGGCCCCCGTGGCCGGGGCGGGGCGGACGGCCCGGCCCCAGACCCCGGGGTTGTCCCGGTACCAGGCGACG
>NZ_JBEPBI010000320.1:0-7276 GCF_040299045.1 Streptomyces sp. NPDC001027 | reverse complement strand
TGGAGCGCGACGCGGATCCGCGCGCACTGCAGAGGGGTCTCGCAGGCGTGCGCCCCCACGGCGAGCGCCGCGGGACGTGCCTGCGCCGGCAGCGCCTCACGGAGGAGGGCGGCCAGCCAGTGTGCGGCGGCGACCGGGTCGTGGGGCCGCCAGCCGCTGCTGGCGCGCACATGGTCGACCACGACGTGGTCGCCCGCGAGCGCGCGCAGATGCGTCTTGGTGCCGCCCACGTCGACGCCGACCACGAGGGGGCTCGAAGGGAGGGAGTCCTGCACGGATCCTCTTTCGTCGTTGCGCTTGACGTGCTGCGACGGCGGGCGAACCGTGACCGAGGGAACAGGCATGAAGGAACGGGAAGCCCCGGGACGGGCCTCTGACGAAGCACGGCAGGCGAGTACCGTGAAGTTCGTTAGGAAGTTAACTAACGAAGTACAGTGCGTCAAGAGGAATCGCGCACTCGACCACCGTGCGGCCCGCCGGGCCCGCACGGGGCGGGAACGCGCGCCGTCGGTGCATCCCATCGCCGCAGCCCGCCGGGACGATCTCGTCCGGCGCGCGCGGCCCTGTACCCGTGTGGGGGAAACTGTGGAACTCGACGTGGTGGAAGCCCCCCGCCTGACCGAGAGCGCCAGCGCCGTGTTCGCCGTGCTCGCCCAGGCGGGCAGCGCGACCCGGCCGCAGCTCGCGAGCCTGGCGGGACTGTCCAAACCGACGGTGTCCTCCGCCGTCGCCGAGCTCGAGGCCGCCCGGCTCGCCGCGCACTCGGGGACCGCCTCCAGCGGCACCGGCCGCTCCGCCGCCGTCTACTGCCTCGGCCCGGCCGCGGGCGCGGTGCTGGCCGTCGATCTCGGCCCGGCGGTCACCCGGGTCAGGGGGTGCGCCCTGGACGGCACGCTGCTCGCCGAGGCCACCGCCTCCCGCAGGGACGCCGCCGACGCCGTGCGCGAGGCGCTGGACGCGCTGCCCGGCGAAGGGCCGCTGCGCTCCATCGTGGTCGCCGTCGGCGATGTGGCCGCGCGGGACCGGCTGGGCAGCGGCATGCGCCCCGCGACCGCCAAGGCGGGACCCGTCTTCGACGCCATGGCGGTCGCCCTGCCCGCGGGCGTGCCCGTCCAGCTGGAGAACAACGTCAACTGCGCGGCGCTCGCGGAACTCCACGAGGGAGCCGCCCGGGGCCGGCACACCTTCGGCTATCTGCGCATCGGCGTCGGCATCGGTCTCGGCATCGTGGTCGGCGGACAGGTGCTGCGCGGCTCGAACGGGGCCGCCGGCGAGCTCGCCCGCCTGCCCTACCCCTGGGAGGACGGCCGCGAGCCGCGCCGGGAGGCCCTGGAGGAGTACATCGGCGCCCGCTCCCTGCTGCGCCGGGCCAAAGAGGCCTGGCGGGCCGCGGACGGGCCCTGTCCGCGCACCACCGAGCGGCTCTTCGCCCTCGCCGGGGCCGGCACGGCGACGGCCGGCGAGATCGTCGGCCGGCACGCCGCGGACGTGGGCCGGCTCGCCGCCGCGGTGACCGCCGTACTGGACCCCGGACTGATCGTGCTCGGCGGCAGCACCGGTGCGGATCCGCAGCTCCTGCCCGGTGTGCGGGCCGAGCTGGCACGGCTGAGCTGGCCCACCGAGGTGGTCAGCAGCACGGTCGGCGATTCCGGCACCGTCGCGGGCGCCGCACGGCTCGCGGTCGCCCGGGGAGTCCAAACCGTGACCGATGCGGCGCGGGCCAAGGATTGACGGCCCGCGACTCGGTCTGCCAATGTCCGGACAAGCGCTTTCTAAGTCGGCCGGGACGCCGGCTTGGGGTGAGCGTCCCGGCCGTACTCGACGTACGGCAGCCGCACGAGGGCGTGCTTGTGCGACGACGGCCCTCATGGCCGGGGACCCCACCCGTCTAGGCGACGCGGCCGGGCGAGGCCGTGACCCCGGAAAGCGAATCCTCCTGCAAACTGCACCCGTGCCGCCTCGTTCGGCGCCGTGCTCCGTCCCCTACGACGAAAAGGGATCGAAGATGACCAGTGTGGGTGTGCGGCGCTCCCGCCGACTCGGCCGTGGCGGCATACGCCGGATGGTTCCCCTGGCTGCCGTGGCCACGGCAGGCGCCCTGTTGCTCTCCGCCTGCGGGTCGGACGGCAGCTCGGGCGGGACCTCCAAGTCCCTGACGTTCTGGATCTCCACCGTTCCGGGGCAGGACGCGGGCTGGAAGAAGCTGGTGGCCCAGTACAAGAAGGACGAGGGCGTCGACGTCAAGCTCGTCAACATCCCCTACGACGGGTACACGACGAAGCTGAAGAACGCCGCGCAGGCGAACTCCCTGCCCGACGTGGCGGCCGTGCCGTCGCTGGACCCGATCTGGTCAAGCAAGCTGATCGACCTCAAGTCCATCGCCGAGAACAAGACCAACAAGATCAACGCGAACTTCATCGCCAAGGACGACTCCGGGAAGGTGCTGGCGATCCCCTCGGACGTCACCGCGTCCGGCATGTACATCAACAAGACGCTGTTCGAGAGGGCCGGGGTCGCGTTCCCGACCTCCCCCGACAAGACCTGGACCTGGACCGACTTCATCAAGGCGGCGAACACCGTCCGCGAGAAGACCAAGGCCAAGTACTCGCTGACCTTCGACCAGTCGCCGTCCCGGCTGCGCGCCATGGTGTACGAGATGGGCGGCAAGTACGTCCACGCGGACGACTCCGGCAAGTTCTCGGCGGACGAGGCGACCAAGAAGGCCGTGAACACCTTCGTCGGCTGGAACGACGACAAGACCATGCCGAAGTCGGTGTGGACCAGCGGCGCCGACCCGTCGGCGATGTTCCAGAGCGGTGACGTGGTCGCCTACTGGTCCGGCGTGTGGCAGGTCGCCTCCTTCGCCGAGAGCATCAAGAAGTTCGAGTGGGCGAGCGTCCCGACTCCCGCCGAGCCGGTGCAGGCCTCCGACGTCAACGCAGGCGGCATGATGGTCGGCTTCAACAACAACGGTGACGCGGCCAAGGCCACGACCAAGTTCATGTCCTGGCTGTACGAGCCGGACCACTACCGTGTGCTGTGCGAGACGTCCGGCTTCCTGCCGGTCGAGAGCGGACTGAACCCGAAGTACCCCTTCACCTCGGAGGCGGCGCAGGCGGCGTTCAAGCTGTACAACGAGGAGATCCCGCTCTACGCCCCGATCTCCGGCTACTTCAACAACGCACAGACGGCCTGGGTGCTGAAGGGCAAGAGCATCACCGAGGACCCGACCAAGACGGAACTCGGCAAGGCGATCAACGGTCAGCAGTCGGCCGACAAGGCCCTGGAGAACATCGTGGCCGGCTACAACCAGCAGGTCGGCACCGGATCGTAGGCCACAGGGCCGGGCGGCGGGTCCTGAACCCCCGCCGCCCGGCCCTGGTCGCCCACGTGATGCCGGGCTCATGGCGTGAGCCCACGAAGATCCCTTCCACCAGCACGGAGTCAGGAAGATGACCAAACACGCCCCGGACGTGTCCGTGAGCCCGCCCAGGAGACGACGCAGCCGCTACGTCCTCGCGCCGCTCGTCCTCATCGCGGCCAATGTCGTGCTCTTCTCGCTGTTCTTCGTCTGGCCGGCGGTGATCGGGTTCGTCTACTCCTTCACGAACTACACGGGTGTGGGCGCGTTCCAGTTCGTGGGGCTGGACAACTACCACAACCTGGTCGGGGACTCCACGTTCTACGACGCGCTGACCCGGACGCTGCTGTACGCGGTGCTCTTCGTCCCGCTGAACTTCGCGCTCTCGCTGCTCGCCGCCAACCTGGTCGTGAACAAGCACGCCAAGGGCGCGTCCGTGGCCCGCGTGATCTTCTTCATCCCGTGGCTGCTGTCGCCCATCGTGGTGGGCGTCCTGTGGCGGTGGCTGTTCGGCGAGAACTTCGGACTGGTCAACTACGTCATCGAGCAGCTCGGCGGAAGCGCCGTCCCGTGGCAGTCGAACGCCGACCTGTCGCTGATCGTGGTGGTGATGGCGGCGTCCTGGGCCTGGACGGGCTTCTCGATGCTGCTGTTCATCGCGGCGATCAAGAACGTGCCGGTGTCGTACTACGAGGCGGCCGCGCTCGACGGCGCCGGGCCGTGGCGGCAGTTCATCAGCATCACGCTGCCGAGCATCGCGCCCACCTCGTTCATCGTGATCCTGCTCAACACGATCAACGCGATGAAGGAGTACCCGGTGTTCGTCGCCCTCAACAACGGCGGACCCGGCACCTCGAACAACCTGCTCGTCCAGTACATCTACGAGACCGGCTTCAAGCGGGGCCAGATCGGCTACGCGAGCGCCGCGTCGTTCGTGCTCATGCTCATCCTGATGGCCGTCGCGATCATCCAGCTGATCGTCAACCGACGGGTGGAGAACCGATGACAACCACAGACATCCCGCGCCCGGTCGACTCCGGTTCCGGACGGGCCGTCTCCAAGAAGCGCTCCCGCGGCACGGGCAGCGGCGGACTGCGGCAGGCGGTGTCCGCGACGACACTGCTGTGGATCCTGGCGTGCCTGTACGGGCTGCCGGTGCTGTGGTTCGTCCTCAGCTCCTTCAAGCCGGCCAGCGACCTGTTCTCCTATCCGCTGACGCTGGTGCCGCACGACCCCACCCTGTCGGGTTTCAAGGCGGCCTGGGACAGCGCCAACTTCTCCCAGTACTTCATCAACACGGCCATCGTGTGCGTGATCACGACGATCCTCACGGTGGGCGTCAGCTGCTGCACGGGATACGCGCTCGCCAAGTACGACAACCGATGGCTCAAGGCGTTCTTCATCTGCATCCTGGCCACCACGATGCTGCCGGGCGAGGTCATGCTCGCCCCCGAGTTCCTGGTCGTCCGCAACCTCGGGCTCTACAACTCCTTCGCCGGCATCATCCTCCCGGCCGTGCTCACCGCGACCGGATGCTTCATGTTCCGTCAGTTCTTCCTGACGGTGCCCGACGAACTCGTGGAAGCCGCACGCATCGACGGCGCGCGCGAGCTGTCGATCTTCCTGCGGATCATGGTGCCGGTCTCCCGGCCCATCATGCTGACCCTGGCCATCCTGTCCTTCCAGTGGCGGTGGAACGACTACATCTGGCCGCTGCTGATGCTCAACGACCCGAACAAGTTCACCGTGCAGATCGGCATCCAGAGCATCGTCGGCGCGCAGAACATCAACTGGTCGGTCCTGCTCGGCGCCTCGGTCATCTCCATGATCCCCCTGATCCTCGTCTTCCTCGTCTTCCAGCGCTACGTCATGGGCGCCGACATCAACGCCGGACTGAAGGACTGACCGTGCCCACCCAGCTCGACCACGACTTCGTCCGTGCGGTCGCCCACGCCGCCGACCGGACGGCCGTCCCGCTGGCCGACCGCCCCGACGAGGACCCCGCCGGGGCGCCCCACCGCGCCCTGGCACACCGGGTGAAGACCCTGATCGCGGCGTACCGTTCCCCGGACTCGGCCCTGCACGGCAGCAGCAGGGCCGTCGCCGCGGCGACGACCCACCTGCGCGCGCTGCTGGCCGTGCAGACGTCCACCGGCCTCTTCGCCGGCGGCGACAACGTGCAGTCACCGCCGGACTCCGCCTTCACCGTCAACGACGTGTGCGACGCGCACGTCCTCGCCGCCGGCGCGGGACCCGAACTGGGCGAGGTCACGGCCGCGCTCGCCGAGATCGCCGGCGCCGCCTCCGGCAGCCTCCTGACCGGCGGGATCCACACCCCGAACCACCGCTGGGAGCTGTCCGCGGCCCTGGCCCGGCTGCACCGCTCGTTCCCCGACCACCGGCTGCTGGACCGCGTCGAGCAATGGCTCGCCGAAGGCGTCGACATCGACGCGGAGGGCCTGTACTCGGAACGCAGCGCCAACTACGCGGCCCACGTCTCCAACCCCTCGCTGCTGCTGCTGGCCGGCGTCCTCGGCCGCGCCGACCTGCTGGACGCCGTCGAACGCAACCTCACCGCCACCCTGGACCTCATCAGGCCGGACGGCACGGTGGAGACCGTCCACTCGCGACGGCAGGACCAGCACCACCCGTTCCCGTTGGCGCCCTATCTGCCCCACTACCGGCTGCTCGCGGTCCGCACCGGCCGCGGCGACTTCGCCCGCGCGGCGCGACTGGCGGCCGCCGGCGGGATCGACGACCCCGACCTGCTCGCCGAGACCCTCCTCACCCCGGACCTGTGCCTCGCACTGCCCGCGCCGACCGCGGAGACACTGCCCCGCGACCGGTACGTCAGCACCGCGCGCCTGGCCAGCCGCGCCTCGGCCGCCGCGCACACGGTGGTGTACGGCGGCTCCGACGTGCCGGCACACCGGCGCATCCGCTCGGGCCTCGCCTGCAATCCCACCTTCCTGCGGCTGTTCGCCGGTGACGCCGTGCTCGACGCGGTCCGTCTCTCGCGGGGGTTCTTCGACCTGGGCCCGTTCCGCGCCGCCGACATGGAGCAGCTCTCCGGCAGCCGTTACCGGCTCACCGAGACCCTCACCGCCGCCTACTACCAGCCGCTCGCCAAGGACCTGCGGCGCGACGACGGCGCCTACCGGCTGGCGGACGAGGGCCGCTTCTCGGCCGCCATGTCCTTCGCGGACCGGCCCCGGGACGAGGTCTCGCACACCACCCGGGTCGAGGTGGAGCTGCGGGAGGACGGCGCCGACCTGCGGATCGACATCAGCGGGCCGCCGACGCCCTGGGCGCTGGAGCTGACGTTCCGGACCGGTGGCGTGACGGAGGGCGCCGAGCCGATCGGCGACGGACGCGGGTGCCTGACGACCGGCCCGGTGACCTACCGGGTCGGCGACGACGAGATCCGGGTCGAGGTCGACGTCGAGGCAGGCGAACCGCTCGCCGGGCCGGACCGAGACGACGTGCTGCGATACGACCCGGGCCAGGACCACACCGTGGTCGGCGGCACCGACGCGACGACGGGGAACCGCGTCTACCTCGGCGGACTCGGCCCGCACACCCTGACCGTCGCCCTGCGCGCCGGCCGGTCCGCACCGGCGGTATGACGGGGCGTCCGCGCCGCCGTCCCGGCGTGTGCGGCGCTCCCGGCGAGCCGGCGCAGGCCCGCGCGTGACAGGAGACTGACGCAGGCCGTCAGACGGGCAGCCCGAGCAGTCCCCAGCCGCGTCGCGCCGCCTCGTCGACCGCCACCGCCCACTCGCGCAGCAGCACCGTGAACGCGTCGAAGTCCGCGATCCACCCGCCGGGGCGCGCCGAGTGCCGGTCGTACACCGGGCGCAGCCCCTCCAGCAGGGGCCGCTACGAGTTCCACAGCACCACCGGGTCCTACGCACC
>NZ_JBEPBI010000319.1:0-7319 GCF_040299045.1 Streptomyces sp. NPDC001027 | reverse complement strand
CCGAACACGGCCTTGGCCGGCGCGGCGGGGGCCGGCGTGTCGGGCGGGGTGGGTCCGGGTGGGACCTGGGCCCCCCCCCAGGCCCGGGCCTGGGCGAGCGCGCGCTCGCCGCGGGCCGTGGCCCTGGGGAGCTTGGCCTGGATCGTGTCCGCGCCTCCTGCGGACAGCAGGAGCGCGCTGCCCCAGAACACGGACACGACGAAGCCCGTGAGACTCGGGCCCATGAAGTCGGGGTTGTTCGGGTCCCACCACAACGCCGGGAGGGCGGCGAGGAGCAGGATGACGCCGCCGACGGCGCGGGGGAGGAGATAGGGCGGGACCTCGACGTCGATGGTCTGGGCGTCGGCGGGGCGCAGGTACCCCTCGGCGACGAGTTCTTGGCGGAGTTCTCCCACGACGCTGTCGCTCGGGAGGAGCAAGGGGGAGTGCGATCCGTCGGACGCCCTGGCGATGACCCGTTGCTCACGGGTCCACGCCTGCTCCATCCTGGCGAGGGCCTTAGGGGACGGGGCACGGCCACGGGACCTGGGGTGATGCACCATCAGACAGAGAGCGCCGTACGGATCCACGGGCTTGAGAATGCGGTGAAGCAGCATGTCGACGACGAGGACGTCCCGCGCCCAGCCGTCGTGATACGCGATCAGGGCCAGTGCGGCCGTGCCTGGCACGGGCTCGCCGCCCGGGCGGGCGTCCTCGGGCTGCCGCTCGGCCGACAGATGCCGTTCCACCGCCTCGGCCCTGATCCGTTCGGTCCGTCGGATGTCGTTCCGTTCGTCTGCCTTGTAGAGCGCGTAGGAAACGACCCAGACGCTCAGCATCACGATCCATGCCCCCATGCGGGCCAGTGTGATCGCGCCGTTCTGACCGGTGCAATGGCTTCGGCAGGGCGCCCGGCACATTGTTACGCCATCAAATCACTTACACAGCAGATCTGTTGCTGTCCGACACGGCTGCGGGACGGTGCCTGCCGATCGGCGTCGGCGGCCCCGTCCCGCAGGTTCGCTGTCTCCTTCCGCCGTCCGCCTCCAGGCGGCCGGCCGGAGCCGGATCAGTCCACGTTCACCGTCTTCCAGAGCTGGGCGTCGGCGCCCGTGTCCGTCGACTGGACCAGCTGAGTGCCTCCGGAGGAAACGGTGAGCAGGTCGTTGCTGTTCACGTTCTTGACCTTGTAGTAACCGTTTCCGGCGGCGACCAGCGTCCACCGCTGGCTCGCGGCGTTGCTGTCGGACGACTGGACGATGTTCGCGCCGTCCGTGGTGACGCCGCCGCTGACGTCCATCAGCAGGGCGCTGTTCCGGCTGACGATCTCGTAACTGCCGTCGCCCACCGGGACGAAGCGCCAGTTCTGGTTCAGGGCTCCGGTGTCGCTCCACTGGACGACGTTGGCTCCGGCGGACATCGACGCGCCCGAGACGTCGACCGCCTTGGAGCTGCTCTTGTTGACGATCTTGTAGTTGGCGTTGGTCGCGGGGAACCCGATGGAGGCGAAAGCGTCCAGCGCGCAGACGGCGCCGGAGGATGCGGTGTTCTTCGTCCCGGTGCACACCACCTTGATCGTGTGGGGGCCCGCCGCGAGGTCCGTCTTCTCGAACAGCGGTACCTGCTTCGTCACCGTCGAGGCATAGGCGTCGATGCCCGCCTGGGCGAGGGCGCCGTCGAGGTAGACGTCCACCTTGCCCATGTTCGGCTGAGTCATGCTGAGGTACCGGACGCCCGAGCCGGTGAACGCAAACTCGGCGTAGTTGCCCGCCGTGCTCGTGAACTTCTCCGACCCGTTCATGTCCTTGGTGTCGTTCCAGTTCGACCACGTGCCGGAGTAGGTCACGCCGGCCGCCTTGTCGTCGACGTGGTTCCAGCGCTGCCGCACGAGCGCCTTCGACGCGGCGGAGGCGTTCCCCTGGGCGTCCACGACGTAGAGACGGTAGTCACCCGGCGCCTGCGGGACGTTGATGCCGGCCGCGGCGCCGCTCGCGCTGGTCATGGTGGGACCGGCGGCGAACGTCGTCGTACCGGAGGGAGCCAGCCAGAGTGTCTTCGACGCGTCTCCGGGGCTGCGTACCGGAATGGTCACGACACCCTTGCCGGTGAAGGTGCTGGCGGGCAGCGCGTAGTCCTGCAGCGTCGTGTTGCCGGCGGGGACGATGTCCTTGTAGGCGTCCTCCAGGCCCGCGTTCACGGCGATGCCGTACGCCTGCGACGGCCACACGTTGTCCGCGTACACACGCACGTTGTCGATGGTGCTGTTCGGGACGCTCTTGCTGAAGATCGTGTTGACGGGTCCGTAGGTGTTGGTGATGGTGAGGTCGTGCTGCTTGCCCCAGGTGCCGGAGTTGATGGCGTAGGCGACATTCGGGTCCACGTCGAGGACGTTGTCGTGCTCGTTGATGTTGGCGGAGCCCTCATCGGGGTGGATGCCGTACTTGTGTCCGGCCGGGACGCCCTGGAGGAAGTTGTTGCCGATCTCGGTGCCGGGCTGGTTGCCGAGCGTGTAGATGGGAGCTGAGTCGCCGAGCACCTGCATGGTGTCGATGAGCTCGTTGAACTTGACGGTGTTGTTCCTCGCCGTGGTGGTCGGGTTCCCGGGATTGATGGAGCCCGTCGAACCGTCGAAGTTCCACCAGCCCCAGCCGAGCGTGATGCCCGCCCACGGGGACTTCTCGATCCGGTTGTGCTGCAGGGACAGGGTGTCCGCGAAGTAGGCCGACACAGGGCTGGACCCCTGGAACAGCACCGCGCTGTCGTAGAGGTAGTTGTCCGTGACGGTGATGTTCCTGCAGACGCCCTCGACGTTCACGGGGTACTTCTCGTGGTTGGTCGAGGTGTAGTCCCCGATGTACACGTGCTGGGGGTTTCCCACGGTGATGGCGGATCCGGCGATGTCATTGGTGTAGTCACCGGTCAACTGAGAGTCCGTCACATCGTTGACCATGCTGATTCCGTCGGCGCCGGTGTGCTGCACATTGTTGCGCTGCAGGATGATCCCGTCGGCGTTCTCGATCTGTATGGCCCCCGGTGGCAGGTCGACGTTGCGGTAGGTGTACGCGTGGAAGTTCTTCTTCGCGTACACGGTCGAGCTGGCGTTCCCCTGCTGGCCCTGCCGGAAGACGGAGCCCGCGACGTTGAACAGGTTCCAGTCGGAGTGCTCGACGGTCAGCCCGGAGAACGTGATGTTCCGCGCGTGGTCGGTCGTCGACGTGCCCGCGATCTTGAGGAGAGTGGGCAGGTGGCTCGGCGCGAAGACCTTCGCCGTCGCCATGTTCTCCGAGTCGGACTTGTAGTAGTACAGCTCGTGATTCGTCTTGTCGAAGAAGAACTCGCCCGGCTGGTCCAGGAATTCGTATGCGTTCATGAACGTGTGGGTGCCGTTGGGGTTGAAGTTGCCGTTCGGCGGTCCCTGGGCGATGGCCGCGCCCGGCTGCTGGAACAGGGCCACGCGGTTGGCGCCGTCCGAGCTCGTGGCGATCTGGCGGACGCCCACGATGGCCGTGGTCCAGGTCGTCGCCGACTTGATCTCGACGTCGTCCTGGTTGGATGCGATGGCCGGCAGGTCGGAGAGGCCGTACTTCGCTCCGTCGCACTGGGAACCCGACTCCCAGGCCCAGGGAGCCTGCCCCGCCGTGACGGTGTAGGTCCCGTAACATCCGGCCGAGGTGATCGTCTTCGAGGCCATCGTGGCGCGCTTGTCGTTGACGTACAGCGCGCGGAGCTTGTCGTCGCGGTTCAGCGGGGCCTTCCAGATGTTCCCGCTGTGCTGTGTCCAGCCGGTCACCTGAACGCCTCCGTCCAGGACCGGCTTCTCGCCCGGGTAGGCGGCGTACACGACGCGGTGCCCGTTCGTGCCGGAGTCGGCCGAGGTGAAGCCGATGGTGCTGCTCACCGGGTAAGTGCCGCCGCGCAGAAAGACGTTGACGTCGCCGGTCATGTTGCTGTTGACCGTGCGCACGACGTCCCGGGCGTGCTGCAGGGTCTTGAACGGCGCCGTGATGGTGCCGGCGTTCGAGTCGTCGCCGCCGGGGGCGACGTAGTAGGTCGCCTGGGTCGTGGCGGCGGCGGGGGTCGGCGTCGAGAGAGTGGTCAGCAGCGCGGCGGTGATTCCCACCGCGAGCGCGGCGGACATCTTGCGGACGGGAGACGTGTGTGTGGTCATCGTCTGTCCCTCCTGCCGGTTCGTACGGTCGAGCAGGCGTTCATACGGCGGCTCCGAGTATGTTCGCGGTGCGGTTGAGCGGATCTCCATCAGGTCCGGACCTGGGGATTCGAGGCCGAGGCCGGGTTCGCACCGTCGGCGACGGCGCTGCTTCACTCGCGGCGGGGAAGCTGCGGGCGTGATCGGTCGGGCGGGGGGTGGCCGGCGCGCGCGCCGCCGTCGAGAGGCATGTCCCTCACCGGATCAGTCCCTCGCTGCGGAGTTCGTCCCAGAGGGAGGCGGAGACGGTGTCCCGGTGGAGTGCGACGTTCCGTGTCACCTGGTCCCGGTCCCGCATGCCGAGGGTGACGTTGACGACGCTGGCGTGGGTGTGGGGGAAGGCGATGGCGGCGGCGGAGAGGGTGGCGCCGTGGGCGGTGCAGACGTCGGCGATGGCGCGGGCGCGGGCGACGAGGTCGGGTGGGGCGTCCTGGTAGTCGTACTTCATGCCGTCGGCGGGGCGGTCGCGGGAGAGCAGGCCGGAGTTGAAGACGCCGACGGCGACGACGCTCTTGCCGTGTTCCTCGGCGGCGGGCAGGACGTCGTCGAGGGCGGACTGGTCGAGGAGGGTGTAGCGGCCGGCGAGCATGACGACGTCGGCGGCGGTCTCGCGCAGGAAGCGGGCGAGCATGGCGGACTGGTTCATGCCCGCGCCGATCGCGCCGACGACGCCCTGGTCGCGCAGTTCGGCGAGGGCGGGCATCGCCTCGTCGGCGGCTT
This sequence comes from Streptomyces sp. NPDC001027, assembly GCF_040299045.1. Lineage (NCBI taxonomy): Bacteria > Bacillati > Actinomycetota > Actinomycetes > Kitasatosporales > Streptomycetaceae > Streptomyces > Streptomyces sp. NPDC001027. The sequence continues at coordinate 2,413 of NZ_JBEPBI010000319.1, read as the reverse complement.
GTCGCCAGTGGTCGTCGGGGTCGTGCAGGTAGACGACGTCCAGTCGGTCCAGGCCGGTGCGCTCGAGGGACGCCTCGATGGAGCGCAGCACGCCGTCACGGCTGAAGTCCCATTGGCGGCGCAGGTCGTCCCGCACGACGAAGCCCTCGCTGTCCACGCCCTGCGGGTGCTCGTTGGGCACGAGCAGCCGCCCGACCTTGGAGGACACGACGTAGTCGTCCCGAGGCCGTCGTCGCAGGGCCGCGCCCAGTCGCTGCTCGGAGAGCCCGAGCCCGTAGTGGGGGGCGGTGTCGAAGTAGCGGACGCCGGCGTCCCAGGCGGCGTCGACGGCCGCCGACGCGTCCTCGGCCGGGGTGACCCGGTACAGGTTGCCGATGACGGACGCCCCGAAGCCGAGTCCGGTGAGCTCGACGGGGGTGTTCGCGATGGTCCGGCGTCCGATGCTCTGGTGTGTCAACTGTGCTCCTCGCGAGTACGGGTGGGGCGGCGCCGTGCGGCGCCCGGTCAACGTCTGACGGCGGCCGAGCCGCCCTCCATCAGCGCGTGGACCTCGGCGAGCGAGGCCATGGAGACGTCCCCGGGAGTGGTCATCGTGAGGGCGCCGTGAGCGGTGCCGTAGGCCAGCGCGCGCTCCAGACCGGCTGCCGTCAACGGGCCCGGCCAGATGTCGTCACCGCCCAGCAGTCCGTGGATCAGACCGGCGGCGAAGGCGTCGCCGGACCCGATGCGGTCCAGGACGTGCAGGCCGGGCATCGGGGGACCGGTGACGGCGCCGGTTTCGGGGGACCAGGCGGCCGAGGACCAGTCGTTGACCCCGGCCGAGGGCACCTCCCGCAGGGTCGTCGCCAGCACCCTGGCCGACGGGACGAGCTCCGCCACCCGCGCAAGGGCGTCCGGTACCTCGCCGGCCGGCACGCGCACGGCGCCGGGACGCGGACCGGCCAGGCCCAGTGCGCCCACCACCACGTCCGCGTGCCGGGCCAGGCGCAGGTCCACCTCGCGTGCCCGGTCCGGACCGCCCCGGCCGGCCCACAGGCTCGGGCGGTAGTTCGGATCGTAGGAGACGGTGACGCCGTGGCGGCGGGCGGCCGCCATCGCCTCGTCGGCGACGTCGACGGTGGTGTCGGACAGGCCGGCGAAGACGCCGCCGGTGTGGAACCAGCGCACACCGGCGGAGAACACGGCGTCCCAGTCGACGTCGCCCTTGCGCAGCTGGGAGACCGCGGTGTGGGCACGGTCGCTGACACCGAGCGCGCCGCGGATGCCGTAGCCGCGCTCGACGAAGTTGAGTCCGTTGCGGGCGGTACGGCCGATCCCGTCGTCCGGCGTCCACCGGATCAGGGAGGTGTCCACGCCGCCCTGGAGGATCAGGTCCTCGACGAGACGGCCCACCGCGTTGTCGACGAGAGCGGTCACGACGGCGGTGCGCAGTCCGAAGCAGCGCCGCAGGCCCCGTACGACGTTGTACTCGCCGCCGCCCTCCCACACCTGGAAGGTCCGGCCGGTGCGGATGCGTCCCTCGCCCGGGTCGAAGCGCAGCATCACCTCGCCGAGGGCCACCACGTCGGTCATGGCGTGCTCCTCGCCACGGCCTCGGCGGTGAGCCGGCGGATCCCCTCGAAGTCGCCCCGCCCGAGGTGACCGGCGGTCGCCAGCCAGGTGCCGCCGACGGCGAGGACCGACGGCTCGGCGAGATAGTCGGCCAGGTGGGCGGCGCGGATGCCGCCCGTCGGGATGAAGCGCGTCCCGGGGAACGGCGCGGCGAGCGCCCGGAGTGTCGGCAGACCTCCGAGCGGTTCGGCCGGGAACAGCTTCACGGTGTCCAGACCCGCGCGAATGGCGCGCATCAGCTCGGTCGCGGTGGCGACACCCGGTATCACGGGGACGCCCAACTCACGACACCTGGCGACGACTTGATCGTCGAAACCCGGTGAGACGACGAACCGGGCGCCCGCCGACACCGCCCGCTCCGCCTGTTCGGGGGTGAGGACCGTGCCGGCGCCGACGGTGAGTCCGCCGTGGGCGGCCATCGCCTTGAGCGACTGCTCGGCGTCCGGGGTGCGGAAGGTGACCTCGGCACACCGTGCGCCGCCGGCGACGAGCGCCTCGGCCAGCGGGTCGGCCAGCGTCCTGGACGGCACGGTCAGCACCGGCATGAGCCGGGCGCCGGCCAGCACGGAGGCGGGCGTGGTGGTGGGCTCCGTGCCGTTCATCGGCCGAGCCATCCGCCGTCGACGGGGAGGGTGATGCCGTGGACGTAGGCGGCGGCGTCGGAGGCGAGGAAGACGGTGGCGCCGGCGAGGTCGTCGGGGTGGCCCCAGCGGGCGGCGGGGATGCGGTCGAGGATGGCGGTGCTGCGGGCGGGGTCGTCGCGCAGGGCTTGGGTGTTGTCGGTGGCGATGTAGCCGGGGGC
>NZ_JBEPBI010000318.1:0-7321 GCF_040299045.1 Streptomyces sp. NPDC001027 | reverse complement strand
GGACTGTCCCGGCGGGGGGTGCGGGCGCTGCGCGCGGAACGGCGGGTCTTCGCCGGTCTGTCTGACGCCATGGGGCTGCGCCCGGCCGACCCCCGGCTGCCGGCGGCCGCCTTCTCCGGCGGCAACCAGCAAAAGCTCGTCCTGGGCCGGTGGGTCAACGAGGCGCACGACGTCGACGTCCTCCTGCTGGACGATCCGACGCAGGGCGTCGACGTCGGCGCCCGGCAGGAGATCTACCAGGTGGTGTCCGCGCTGGCCGCACGGCACGGCACGGCGGTGCTGTGCGCGTCCAGCGACCCCGAGGAGGTCGTCGCGCTCGCCCACCGCTGTCTGATCGTCTCCGGCGGCCGGGTGACCGGCGAGCTCTCCGGCGCCGAACTCACCGAGACCGCCCTCCTCTCGGCCGTCCACGAAACCGCCCGACCGGCCACCCAGGCCCCCGGGCCCACCCCGTCACCGACCCCGTCGCCGGACTCGACTGCGGCCCCGTCCCCGGCTTCGACCCCGGCGCCCGCCACGACCACGGAAGGAGCGGCATGACCTCCGCGACCACCGCACCCTCGGCCGACCGTCTGCTGCCCGTCCCCCGCACGGCGGCGCACACCGCGCTCCACGCCGTACGGCGGCAGCCGCTGCTGCCCGTCCTCGCCGTCATGGTGCTCGTCTTCCAGTCGACGACCGGCAGCTTCCTGGACTCCGGCAACCTCCGCGGGATCGCCACCGACGCCGCCGCGGTCGCCATCGTGGCCGTGCCGCTGGCCCTGCTGGTCATCAGCGGCTACCTCGACCTCTCCGTCGGCTCCACCCTCGCCCTCGGCGGTCTGGTGGCCGGCTGGCTCGCCGGGGAGCAGCACCAGTCGCCGGCCGTCGCCGTGCTCGGGGCGCTGGCGGCGGGCGCCGCGGTCGGCGCCGTCAACGGTGTGCTGTGCTGCTACCTGGGACTGTCCGCGTTCATCGTGACCCTCGGCATGCTGACGGCGGTGCGCGGTTTCGCGCAGCAGCTCTTCCCGCTGCCGCTGAGCGGTTTCGGCTCCGGGTTCGCCTGGCTCGGCGGGTCCCGGATCGCCGGGATCGACGCACCGGTCGTCATCGCCGCCCTCGTCCTCGTGGCGGGCGCGCTGTTCCTGGCGCTCACCCCGGCCGGCCGGCACGTCTTCGCGATCGGCGTCAACCGGGAGGCCGCCTACCTCTCCGGCATCGGCGTCCGCCGCACCCCGTTCGCGCTGTTCGTCGTGACGGGCGTCGCGGCCGCGCTCGCCGGCGCGATCAAGGCCTCGGTGCTGGACAGCGTCGTCGCCGGCACCTCGGGGGCCGGATTCGAACTGACGGTGCTCACGGCGGTGCTCCTCGGCGGGGTGGCCCTGACCGGGGGGTCCGGCTCCGTTCTCGGCGTCCTGCTCGGCGTGCTGTTCCTCGGCTGCCTGCAGAACGGGCTGACATTGCTGAGCGTGCCGACGTTCTGGCAGCAGATGGCCCAGGGCGCCGCACTCGTCGCCGGCGCGGCCCTCGCCTTCTTCGGGCCCCGGCCGAACCGGTGAGCCCCGCCCGCCCCACCGCCGGCCCTCCCGCGAGTCCCGATCCGCCCGCGCACCACCGCTCCCGACACACCCGCTCCACCCCCGCTTCGAAAGGTGCCACGTGAACGACAGCGCCCCCTCCCTCGTCCTGACCGGCGGCCAGGTCCTGACCGTCGACGGCGACTTCACCGTGGCCGAGGGCCTGGCCGTGCGCGGCCGGGACATCGTCGCCGTCGGCGGCGACGCGGACATGCGCGCCCTGGCCGGACCCGGCACCCGCCTCGTCGAACTCGGCGGCCGGACCGTGCTGCCCGGCATCAACGACTCCCATCTCCACGGCGCCGCGTACGGCATGACCAAGCCGCCGTTCGCCCTCGACGTCGGCCACCCGGCGGTCGGATCGATCGCCGACATCGCCGACGCGGTCGGCCGGGCGGCCCGCGCCGCGCGGCCCGGCGACTGGATCGTCGGGCTGGGCTGGGACGCCGGCTACCTCGCGGAGTGCCTCGCCGACCCGCGGCGCTTCCCGCACCGCCGCGACCTGGACGCCGTCGCCCCGGACAACCCGGTCTGCCTGACCCACTTCTCCTCGCACCTCGTCTGGGTCAACAGCGCCGCGCTGCGCCGCTGCGGCCTCGACGCGGACAGCGTGCCGCCGCCCGGCGGCGTCATCGACGCCGACCCCGACGGCAGCCCCACCGGCATCCTGCGCGAAGCCGCCCAGCAAGTCGTCCACGTCCAGCTGCCCACGCCCACGGTCGACCAGCGCCGCCGCGCGATCCAGGGCGTGGTGCGCGAACTCCACTCCCGCGGCATCACCAGCTACACCGAACCGGGCCTCGGCCCCGGCGGAGCAGGCTCCTTCTTCGGCGGGCTGAGCACCGACAACTGGACCGCCTACGCCGATCTCGCGGCCAGCGGAGAACTCGAGGCCCGGGTCAGCGTGCTGCTGCTGCCCGCGCCGATGGGCGGCTCGGCCGACGACGTCCGCAAGGGACTGGCCGAACTGCGCCGCCCCGACTCGGCGGACCCGCGCCTGCTGAACGCCATCGGCGTCAAGATCTTCGCCGACGGCGTGCCCCCCAACCGCACCGCCTGGATGAACGAGCCGTACGCCGGCGGCGGCCACGGCGCGCTCTGCGTGCACGGCGACACGCCCGCGCTGCGCAGCGGCGAACTGCGCGAGATGATCCGCGTCGCCCACGAGGCGGGCTTCCAGCTCGGCGTGCACGTCACCGGCGACCGGGCCATCGACGAGGTCGTCGACGCGTTCGTCGCCGCGAACGCCGCCGCACCGCGGCCCGACGCCCGGCACTACGTCATCCACGGCGACTTCGTCGGCGCCCGCAGCCTCGCCAAGCTGGCCGCCCACGGCTACGGCGTCAACATGAACCCGGCCATCAAGTGGACCGTCTCCGACCTGATGGACGAGGTCGTCGGCCCCGAGCGCTCGGCCTACCAGTGGCCGGTGCGCTCCGCCGTCGAGGCCGGGGTGCGGGTGTGCGCCAGCTCCGACGCCCCGATCACCGAGCCCGACTGGCGCCAAGGGGTGAGCGCGATGCTGCTGCGGGAGTCCAAGGCGAGCGGCCGCCCGAGCGGACCCGAGCAGTGCGTGCCGCTCGCCGACGCGCTGCGCGCCTACACCGTCCACCCGGCCCGCCAGGACTTCGCCGAGGAGTGGAAGGGCTCGATCGAGGTCGGCAAGGTCGCCGACCTGTGCGTCCTGGACCGCCCGCTGCTGGACCGGGACCCGCACACCGTCACCGACGCCGAGGTGGACCTCACGGTGTTCGACGGCCGCGTCGTCCACGAGCGCTGAGCGGACGAGGGAGATCGACCTCTTCGAGCGGACCGGGCAGGGCATGCGGCCCACCGACGCCGGAGTGACGGAAGGAACGGAAGGAGACGACATGACCACCGCACCCCGCATGCTGCTCGTCCTCAGCGAGAACTGGACGCTCACCGGCGGCCGGGCAGATCTGCCCACAGCGATCCGATGGGCGCGCGAGGCCGAGGACGCCGGCTTCGACGCCGTCATGGTCAGCGAGCACATCGTGCTCGGCCCGGACGCGGCCGCCGACGGCGTCATGGGCAACCCCCGCGACTACGTCCTCCCGGGCAACCAGGACCCGTACACCCCCTGGCCCCACTCACTGCTCCTGCTGGCCGCCGTCGCCGCGGTCACCGAGCGGCTGCGGCTCGCCGCGGCAGCGGTCCTCGCGCCGCTGCGCCACCCGCTGCTGATGGCACGGGAGTTGGGCACCCTCGACCTGATCAGCGAGGGGCGGCTGCTGGTGCAGCCGACAGTGAGCTGGAGCCGGGACGAGTACGACGCGCTGGGCGTGCCCTTCGCCCGCCGGGGCCGGCTGCTGGACGAGCATCTCGACGTCTGGGCCAAGGCCTGGGGGCCGTCGCCGATCTCGCACGAGAGCGTGCACTATCCTTTCCGGGACGTCTACTTCGAGCCCAAGGCGTTCCGGCCCGAAGGCCCACGGCTCTGGTTCGGCGGACAGCGCCTGGCCGGACCGGTGTTGCGTCGGCTCGTGCGGCACGGCCACGGCTTCCACCCGCTCGGGCGGCCGACGCCGCAGGATCTGCGCACGCTCGAGGAGGCCATGACCGCCGCCGGCCGGGACCTCGCCGATCTCGAGATGATCGGCGGCGCGCAGGGGGTCTTCCCCGACGACCGCTCCACCGCCGACCTCGGAGCCGCGCTCGCCGGGATACCGGAACAACTGGAGCAGGGCTTCACCACGTTCTGCGTCAAGCCGAACCAGTTCACCGACGACCCCGCCGGGGTCGGCGCGTTCTGCCGTGAGGTGATGCGCCGCGTCGAGGCGTTCACCCGCTGAGCCGCGCGAGCCTGGTGCCCGTGCCCCGCCCCTGCTCCGGGCCGGGATGTCGTTTCGTACAATTTGAGCCCGAACAACACGACGATCCACCGACCCACGCGCCCCGTGGCCGAAGGAGTGTGCCGATGCCCGGCCAGCGATCCATCGCCGAAGCCGAGAAGCTCGCCGAGGCCAAACTCGGCGGCATCCCGCTGCGACGCGAGCAGATGGCCGTCGTCGCGAACATCTACCGCGCCGCTTCGGCGGTACGGCAGCACCTGGAGAACTCCGTGCTGCGCGGCTCCGACCTGACCTGGACCGCGTTCGTCGTGCTGTGGGTGGTGTGGGTGTGGGGGGAGTCGGAGACGCGGCACGTCGCCGAGGAGGCCGGGATCTCCAAGGGGACGCTGACCGGCGTGGCGCGCACCCTGGAGGGCCGCGGTCTGGTCCGTCGGGCCGGGCATCCCACCGACGGCAGGCTGGTGCTGCTCAGCCTCACCGACGAGGGGGAGGCGCTCATGCGGCGGCTGTTCCCGGCCTTCAACGAGGAGGAGGCGTTCGTGGCCGCCCGGCTCAGCGACGAGGAGTGCCGGACCGTCGCCGACGGGCTGCGCCGCGTCGTGCGGCAGGTCGAGGAGGAGGGCGAGGAGCGGCGCGCCGACCTCCTCGACGGCGCCGAACCGGCCCCCCGCCGCAGCGGTCGCCGTCCGAAGGCCTGAACCGGGCCCGGTCGGCGCCCTGTCCGCCGATCTCCGGGCATACGGAGATCGGCGGACCGCAACCGAAGCCGATGCCGAAGCTGAAACCGGGAGCGACGCCGAAGCCGAAACCGGCGCCGAAACCGGCGCCGAAGCCGAAGCCGGGGGCGAAACCGGGCCCGGGCCCGGCACGAGGGACGCCGCGTCCGTCGTCGGGCGCGATCCGCGGGCGCAGTGACACGACGACCGGTGCCTGCGGCCAGGACGGGACGAGCCGGTATGTGCGCGACGTCTTGACGTGTACTTGGCATAGTGGCTTCATGGGAGCGCTCCCATGCGTCGGTGGCCCCCCACGCCCTCCCGACCTGCTCCGTGTTCCCCCCACCCCTCCCGCCGGTCGGGTTCCCCCGGCCTCACCCCAGGAGTCGCCGTGAGCACTGTGCACGCCCCACGCACCTCCTCTCCAGCCAGGCTGCTGACCAGGCTCGCGGCCCTCCTCGGCCTGGTCCTGCTGGGCGCCCTGTGTCCGACGGCCGCGCAGGCGCAGCCGGCCGGCGCCCTCGCGAGCGGCCTGCACATCAGCGACGGACGTCTCGTCGAGGCCAACGGAAACGACTTCGTGATGCGCGGCGTCAACCACGCCCACACCTGGTACCCGGGCAGGACGCAGCAGTCGCTGGCCGACATCAAGGCGATGGGCGCCAACGCCGTGCGCGTCGTCCTCGCCGACGGCCACCGCTGGAGCGCCAACAGCGCCGCCGACGTCGCGGGCGTGATAGCCCAGTGCAAGGCCAACCGGCTGATCTGCGTGCTGGAGGTGCACGACACCACCGGCTACGGCGAGGAGGCGGCGGCCGGCACGCTGGACCAGGCGGCCGACTACTGGATCGGCCTGAAGTCCGTCCTGGCCGGCCAGGAGGACTACATCATCGTCAACATCGGCAACGAGCCCTGGGGCAACACCGACCCGGCGGGCTGGACGGCGCCCACGATCGCCGCGGTCAAGAAGCTGCGCGCCGCCGGACTCCAGCACACGATCATGGTGGACGCCCCCAACTGGGGCCAGGACTGGCAGGGCGTGATGAAGGCCAACGCCCGGTCCGTGTACGCCGCCGACACCACCGGCAACCTGATCTTCTCGATCCACATGTACAGCGTCTTCGACACGGCCGCGGAGATCACCGACTATCTGAACTCGTTCGTCGCGGCCGAACTCCCCGTACTCATCGGTGAGTTCGGCGGCCCCGCGGACCAGTACGGCGACCCCGACGAGGACACCATGATGGCCGCCGCCGAGCAGCTGAAGCTCGGCTACCTGGCCTGGTCGTGGAGCGGCAACACCGACCCGATCCTCGACCTGACGCTCAACTTCGATCCCGCCCAGCTCAGTTCGTGGGGCAAGCGCATCTTCAACGGCGCCAACGGCATCGCGCAGACGGCGAAGGAGGCCACCGTCTTCGGCGGCGGCTCGCCGGGTGACACCCAGGCGCCGACCGCCCCGGGCGCCCCGACCGCCTCGGCGGTGACGGCGACCTCCGTGACCCTCTCCTGGTCCGCCGCCACCGATGACGTCGGCGTCGCCGGCTACGACGTGGTGCGGGTCAGCGGCGCCACCGAGACCAAGGTCGCCACGTCCACCGGTGTCACCGCCACCCTCACCGGGCTCACGGCGAACACCGCCCACACCTTCGCCGTGTACGCCCGCGACGCCGCCGGGAACCGCTCCGCCCGCTCGGCGACGGTGAACGTCACCACGGGCAGCGCGCCCGCCGTGGCCTGTTCCGTCTCCTACCGCGTGGTGGGGGAGTGGCCGGGCGGCTTCCAGGGAGACATCGCCCTGCGCAACACCGGCGCCACCCCCATCAGCGGCTGGAAGCTGGTCTTCGCCTTCGCCGACGGCCAGACCGTCGGCAACATGTGGGGCGGCTCCGCGGCCCAGAGTGGAGGCACGGTGACCGTCACGCCCGCCGCCTACACCTCCACCGTCCCCGCCGGCGGCTCGGTCACCGTCGGCTTCATCGGCAGCAAGGGCGCGGCCAACACCGCGCCGACCGCGTTCACGCTCAACGGTGGTGCGTGCAAGACGTCCTGACACAACGTCATCGGCCCTTCCGGTCGCCTTCGCCGGTGCGGGAGGCAGTGAGGGCGGCGGCTCCCGCGCTCCCGTGGTGCCGCCGCCCCGCGCCGTGTCCACGCCATGCGGGGGGAGAACGGATGTGCACACCTCTGAACACCAGTCACGCAACAACAAAACAAGGTTGTCGGGGAGTGGGTG
>NZ_JBEPBI010000317.1:0-7297 GCF_040299045.1 Streptomyces sp. NPDC001027 | reverse complement strand
CTCGGGCGCGGGGCCCGGCCGGGTCTGCGGTGAAGGGGACGGCCGGCGGGAGGGACGACCGGCGGTCCGCCGGTGGCCACCGCGCACACTCGGTGGCCACCGGAGCTGTCAGACGCAGGCCCGCACGGTGACCGGGTCCAGTGCCCGGACGGGTCGCAGGCTGCCCACGGGCTCGCCGCCGCCGAGCAGCGGCTCGCCCGCGAAATCGGTGAGAAGGCCCGGGTCGACGCCGGCCCGGACGAGGGCGGCCGCGGTGACCGGGACGCGGGCGCGGTTCGCGCCGTCGGAGATCTTGACGGCGACGGCGCGGCCGTCGGGGAGCGCGGCGACCTCGACGCCCTCGAAGCCGTCCTTGGCGAGCAGCCCGGGCACGGCGTGCATCAGGGCGGCGACGTCCCGGCCGGCGCCGGAGGCCATCTCGGGATGGGCGCGCATCGCGTCGGTCACGCGTGCCTCGGGGGTGCCGGGCGCGGAGGCGGTGACGCGGGAGACGGCCCGGGCGAGGCCGTGCAGGGAGACGGAGAACAGCGGTGCGCCGCACCCGTCGACGGTGACCCGGGCGATGCGCTGCCCGGTGAGGTCCTCGACGATCTCGGCGATCGCCTGCTGGAGCGGGTGCTCCGGGTCGAGGCAGCCGTCGAGGGACCAGCCGTTGAGCTTGCAGGTGTAGAGCATGGCCGCGTGCTTGCCGGAGCAGTTCTGGGCCAGGCGGGAGGGCCCCCGGCCCGCCCGTATCCACTCGTCGCGGACCGCCGGGGCGTACGGCAGGTCCTCGACGTTGCGCAGGTCGTGCTCCGTGACGCCGGCCAGCTCGAGGATGCGCCGGGTCCCGGCGAGGTGGCGTTCCTCGCCGGAGTGGCTGGCCGCCGCGAGCGAGAGGAGCTCGCCGTCGAGGGGCAGCCCGGCCCGGACCATGGCGACGGCCTGGACGGGCTTGAGCGCCGAGCGCGGATAGAAGGCGGCCTCGACGTCGCCGAGCTGGAGCTCGACGGAGCCGTCGGCGCCCAGGACGACGACGGAGCCGTAGTGGACGCCTTCGGTCACCCCGCCGCGGACCAGGTGGGCGACGGGTGCATGGAGGGGTTCGCGGATCACGGGGGCGTCGGCGAGGGAACTGCTGTACATCACTGCCTGCATCACTGGTGGGCGGTCGGCGGTCGGCGACGAGGTCACCGGTCGGCCTCGGACGAGGTGCGCGCGAGGTTGCGGCGGATGCCGTACCACCCGGCGACCAGGGCGGCGACGATCAGCGGCAGGCACAGCACGGTGGTCCGTCCGGCGCCGCCGTCGGCGTACATGAGGACCAGGACCGAGGCGAGGAAGAAGAGCGTCGCCAGCTCGGTCCACGGGGAGCCCGGCAGCCGGTAGCCGGGGCGGGTCAGCTCGCCCTTCTGGGTCTTCTGCCAGAAGAGGAGGTGACAGATCATGATCATGCCCCAGGTGGCGAGGATGCCGATCGCCGCGAAGTTCAGGACGATCTCGAAGGCGTCCGCCGGGACGACGAAGTTCAGGCCCACGCCGAGGACGCAGATGCCGCTGGTGAGCAGGATGCCGCCGTAGGGGACCTGGCTGCGGCTCATGACCGAGGTGAACTTCGGCGCGGAGCCGGACATCGCCATGGAGCGCAGGATGCGGCCGGTGGAGTACAGGCCGGAGTTGAGCGAGGACATGGCCGCGGTGAGGACGACGAGGTTCATGACCCCGCCCGCCGCCGGGATGCCGACGTTGGACAGGACCGTCACGAAGGGGCTCTCGCCGGAGGTGTACTTGTTCCACGGCAGCAGCATCGACAGCAGGACCACCGAGCCGACGTAGAACAGGCCCACGCGCCACATGATCGAGTTGATCGCCCTGGGCACGATCTTCTCGGGGTTCTCGGTCTCGCCGGCGGCGACGCCGACCAGCTCGACGGAGGCGTAGGCGAACACGACGCCCTGGATGATCAGCAGCATGGGCAGCAGGCCGCTGGGGAAGATGCCGCCGTTGTCGCTGACGAGGGAGGGGCCCGGGGTGGCGCCGTCCACCGGGTGCTGGGTGACCAGCAGGAAGATGCCGATGCACATGAAGATCACCAGGGCGCTGACCTTGACGATGGCGAACCAGAACTCCAGTTCGCCGAAGATCTTCACCGAGATCAGGTTCACGGTGAGGACCACGGCCAGGGCGATGAGCGCGATCACCCACTGGGGTATGTCGGAGAACATGCCCCAGTAGTGGGTGTAGGTGGCGACCGCGGTGATGTCGGCGATGCCGGTGGTGGCCCAGTTCAGGAAGTACATCCAGCCGGCCGTGTACGCGCCCTTCTCGCCCATGAACTCGCGGGCGTAGGACACGAAGGCGCCGGACGAGGGGCGGTACAGGACGAGTTCGCCCAGGGCGCGCACGACGAGGAAGGCGAAGATCCCGCAGACCGCGTAGGCGATGAAGAGGGAGGGCCCGGCGTCGGCGAGCCGGCCGCCTGCCCCGAGGAACAGGCCGGTGCCGATGGCGCCGCCGATGGCGATCATGTTGACGTGGCGGGATTTCAGCGACTTGCTGTAGCCCTCGTCTCCGGCGTCGACGTGACGGGTGGAGGGGCGCGTCTCGTCTTTGAGGTGCTGGTCGCTCACGCCTCGGGTCCGCCTTCCAGGGGGGCGTCCGTGCCGGCGGCGCGGACGATGTCGGTGAGGGTGGTCTCGACGCGGTCGAGGTGGTGGCTCATGGCCTCCACGGCGTCGGTCTCGGAACCGTCGATCAGGGCCTCGACGATCGCCCGGTGCTCGCGGTTGGACTGTTCGCGCCGGCCGCCCAGTTCGTTGAGGAAGGCCGACTGACGCGCCAGTGCGTCCCGGATCTCCTCGATGACCCGGCGGAAGACCGGGTTCTGGGCGGCTTCGGCGACGGCCAGGTGGAAGAGGGTGTCCATCGCGACCCACGCGGTGGTGTCCGTCTCCCGCTCCATGCGGTCGAGCAGATGGGCGAGGTGGTCCAGGTTCTCCGCGGTGCGGCGCCGGGCCGCGTACCCGGCGACCGGGACCTCGACGTGGCGGCGCACCTCGAGCAGATCGCTGGCCGCGTAGTCGCCGAAGGTGGGGTCCTCGACGGTGTTGGCGATCACGAAGGTGCCCTTGCCGGTCCGGGCGACCGTGAGGCCCATGGTCTGCAGGGCGCGCAGGGCCTCCCGCAGCACGGGCCGGGACACTTCGAGGGTGCGGCAGAGCTCCGCCTCGGAGGGGAGCTTGTCGCCGATGGCGTACTCGCCGCGTTCGATGGCGCCGCGGAGGTGGATGAGCACCGCTTCCATGGCGCTGACGCGCCGCGGCATCCGACCACCTGTCTGGCTGTCTGACAGGTTCACGGGACAGATACTCCGGGGGGCCCGAGGGCCCTGTCAAGGCGTCTGAAGACAAAAATTCAGGGGCGGGCGGCCTGAAAGGCAACGTCCCGCCCCGGTAGGGGAGTCGGCGGCTCAGCTGTCGAGGACTCCCGAGGCCAGCAGTCCGAACAGGGCCAGTCCGACGACGATCCGGTAGACGACGAACGCGTTGAAGGAGTGCTTGGCGACGAACTTCAGCAGCCAGGCGATGGAGGCGTAGGCGACCACGAAGGACACCGCCGTGCCGACGGCCAGGGGCGCCGCGCCGGCGCCGGCGCCCAGCGCGTCCTTCAGCTCGTAGATGCCGGCGCCGGTGAGGGCGGGGATGCCGAGGAAGAACGACAGGCGGGTGGCGGCGACCCGGTCCAGGTCCAGGATCAGCGCGGTGGACATGGTCGCGCCGGAGCGGGAGAACCCGGGGAAGAGCAGCGCGAGGATCTGGGAGCTGCCGACGAGCACCGCGTCCTTGAACGAGGTGTCGTCCTCGCCGCGCTTGTGCCGGCCCATCTGGTCGGCCGCCCACATCACCCCGCTGCCGACGATGAGCGAGCCCGCCACCACCCACAGCGAGGCCAGCGGCCCCTCGATCAGCGGCTTGGCGGCGAGGCCGACGACGACGATCGGGATCGTCGCGTAGATCACCCACCAGGCGAACTTGTAGTCGTGGTGGTGGCGCTCCTCACGGTCGCGCAGCCCGCGGAACCACGCCGACACGATCCGCACGATGTCCTTGCGGAAGTACACGAGGACCGCGGCGATCGCTCCGACCTGGATGACGGCGGAGAACCCGACGACGGCGTCGTCGTCGACCGGGATGTGCATCAGCCCTTCGGTGATCTTCAGATGACCGGTGGAGGAGACGGGGAGGAACTCGGTCACTCCCTCGACGGCTCCGAGGACGACGGCCTGGCCGACGGAGATGGCGCTCATGGAATCCAGTTCTGAGGAGACGAATCGGTCGACGGCGTGGTGGACGCCCCGGTGTCGGAGACAGTCCTACCAGGCCCGGGACCTGCTGGACGTCTTCACGACCACGCCCACTGCCCGAGGGCGACCCCGGCGGACGCGGCCCCGAGGCCCACGGCCACACTGCCCGCGGCGTTGGCGACCGCCTGCAGTGAGGCCCCCGTCTCGGTCAGCCGGAGCGTCTCGTACGAGAACGTGGAGTACGTGGTCAGCGCCCCGCACAGCCCCGTCCCCAGGAACAACCGCAGGTCGGGGCCGACCGTCGTGGCGCCGGTCAGCGTGCCGAGGATCAGGCAGCCGACCATGTTGACGACGAAGGTGCCCCAGGGGAAGACGGAGTCGTGCCGGGACTGCACCGCCCGGTCGGTCAGGTAGCGCAGCGGCGCGCCGATCATGCCGCCGGCGACGACCACCAGCCAGTTCACAACGAGTTCTTACCCTTCATGTCCGAATCGTCCGGCTGGTCGCCACGGCTTCCGGCGGGGTCACCGTCGCCGTCCGCGTCGGCGCTCCGGCCGGCGCGTCCGAGGACACGGCACTCGTCGAGGACCGCCGTCGCGTCCGTGATCAGCTCGTCGATCCGCGGCAGGAAGGCCTCCACCCGTTCCGGCGTGTCGACGATCACGACGGCGACCGGCAGGTCCTCGCTGAGCGAGAGCAGTCGCGAGGTGTGGATCAGCGAGGAGGCGCCGAAGCCCTCCACGCCGCGGAAGACGCTGGCCCCCGCGAGACCGGCCGCGTGGGCGCGGTGCACGATCTCCGAGTACAGGGGCCGGCGCCGCCAGGTGTCGTTCTCGCCGACGAAGACGGTCAGCCGCAGTGCGCCGCCCGCGAGCCGCGTCATCGCCGCCCCCGCGAGAGGACGCGGCGGGTCGCCGTGGCCGCCAGCCACACCGCGGCGAGCGCCGCGGCCAGGGTCCCGGCGAGGTAGGTCAGGGCGGCGCCGGTGCGCCCCGCGTCGAGCAGCTTCTGGACGTCGACGGCGTACGTCGAGAAGGTGGTGAAGCCGCCGAGCACCCCGGTGCCGAAGAACGGCCGCACCAGCCGGTGGGCCGTCACGACCTCGGTGATCACCACCAGGAACACGCCGATCACCGCGCAGCCGACCACGTTCACCCAGAACGTCGTCCAGGGGAATCCGCCGTCCCCGGTGGGCCACCGCAGGGCCGCGGCGTAGCGGGCGACGGCGCCGATGCCGCCGCCGACGGCCACGACGGCGACCACCGGCAGCTGTCCCGAGCGGGCCGCCCCGCGCGGGGCCCCGGCCCGGAGGCGCTGGGCCTGTGGAGCTGTCATCTCGTCACGTCTCCTGCCCGGTCCGCCCGCCCCGCCGGATCCCGACTGATCACGGCCGGGCACCAGCTTGACACGCTCCTCGCCCTGAAATCGAGGAGCGCCGCCCTACCCGGTCGCCGGCGACTCGCAGATCGCGATGCCCCGCTCCCACAGGCTGCCCAGGACCAGGCTGCCGCCGCTCTCGCAGACGCTGGTGACCATGCGGAAACCGGAGCGGCGCCGGGTGAGCCGGTGCAGGACCCGGCCTTCGTCGTCGACGGCGAGCACGCCGGTCGTGCCCGAGGGGCGGTAGGGGGCGTGCAGGGCGAGGCGGGCGGCGCGGCGGCGAACGGCGGGGCCCGCGCGGTGCAGCAGGCCGAGCGGGGGGACGCTCGGGCCGGCCAGCGCCACCCAGACCGGGCCGCCGGGCGTGCCGCGCCACATGTTGTCGGGGAAGCCCGGCAGGTTCGTGGCGAGCGGTTCGGCCTGTCCGGCCCGGGGGCCGGTGAGCCGGAAGCGGGTGAGGCGGCGGGCGCCGGTCTCGGCGACGATCAGACACGAGTCGTCGCGCCCTCGCACCAGGCCGTTGGCGAACTGCAGCCCCTCCAGGACGACTTCGGCCTCGCGGGCGCCGGGCGCCAGCCGCAGCAGCCGTCCGGTGCCGCTGTGCTCGACGATGTCGCCCATCCAGTCCTGCAGCGGGTGGACCCGGCTGGAGACGGTGAAGTAGGCCGTCCCGTCGGGCAGGGCGACGACGTTGCTGCAGAAGCGCAGCCGCTCCCCCGCCGCCGTCTCGGTCAGCACCCGCACCCGGCCGGCGCCGCCGAGGTCGACGCGCAGCAGCGCGCCGTCGGCGGAGCACACCAACAGGTCGCCGTCCGGGAGGAGTTCGAGACCGAGTGGGCGGCCGGCGATCTCGGCGAGGCGTTCGACGCGGGCGGCGCGCGGATCGTCCAGTCCGGCGACGCGCAGGATCCGTCCGTCCGCCACCCCGGTCAGGATCCGCCCCTCGGGGTCGGCGACGACGTCCTCGGGGCCGTGGCCGGGGAGCGCGACGTACCGGAGGGGGACGAGAGCCGTCCGGCCGCCCCCGGGGTCCGCCGTGTTCGCCGTGTTCGCCGTGTTCGCCGTGTTCGCCGTGTTCGCCGGAGCGTTCCCGTGGGGCGGTCCCTGCGGCTCCTCCTCCACGTCCGTCACCAGCCCTTCTCGAACATGCGGGCCACTTCGGCTATGCGCATCTCGTCGCGTCGGTAGTACGTGCGGCGTCCGACGCGCTTGGCGCGCAGCAGGCCGATGCCGGCGAGCAGGGCGAGGTGGGTGTCGGCCACCCGGCGGCGCACGCCGAGTTTCGCCGCGACGACGTCCGCGGTGACTCCGTCCTGGACGAGGTCGCCGTGCCGCGGCCGCGGGAAGTGCCGGGCCGGCTCCTTCAGCCACTCCAGGATGTCGAGTCGCCGCTCACTTGCGGGAGTCCTCAGCATCGTCGTCCCCTCCGTCCGAGCCTCCTCGTACCGCGTCGTCCCACTCTTCCGCAGTCGGGCCCGCCGTGTCCCGAACTCCGCCGGCCTCGTCCCGGATCGAACCTCCCTGCGGCGCACGGCCGTTGGGGGGGTGCCTCTATGTCTTTCGTCAAGCGGTGCGGGGGCTTCTCGGCTGGTAGAAGGTTCCGTCGCGGAGCATGGCGAACAGGACGCTGATGCG
>NZ_JBEPBI010000316.1:0-7356 GCF_040299045.1 Streptomyces sp. NPDC001027 | reverse complement strand
CACCCCGCCGTGCGCCGACGCCGGAAACTGCCGCCCGCGCGGGAAGTCGACGGCCGGCGCCGGGCGTTGCGGCGAGGCCGCTCGGCCGGCTGTGATGTCTGTGGCCGGCTGTGACGTCCGGCGGACGGTCGACGGCGCCGACGCAGGTCGATCGGGGTCGGCTCGCCCACCGGCTGTGGCGGGGCGCGGGTCGGTCGGGTCGCTCGGCTCGGGTCGGCAAGTGGCGGGGAGCGCAGGCCGGTTGGGGTCGGCTTGCGTCAGCAGGAGGCGGGGCGCAGGCCCCGGTCGGGTGGCTCACGTCGGCAAGTGGCGGGCGTGTAGGCCGGTTTGCTTCGGTCGCGTGAGGGGGGTCGGAGTGCTGTGAACAGGCTGTGTGCGTGCTGTGGTGTGGGGTTTCCGCCCGCGTGCGCCGGGTGAGCGCGGACCGCGCAAACATGGCGCGGGAACGCCGCTTCAACCGGCGGGAGCGGGGAAAAAGACTTCTGAGCACGGGAGTTCGGGCGAACCGGACCCTGTAGCTCTTCCCGAGATCTTTCGCACCACGCGAGTAAGCCAAGTCCCGACGCACATCCCCCCGGTGCCGGGACTGTCCAGAGCCGGGCTTCGGCGCCTCTCCCCCCAGGCGCTGGAGCCCGGCTCCTTTGCCACGTCCGGGAGTTGCGCGCGCACACGACCGGCGCCCGATCGCGAGGCACGCGGGCACGCCGAGAGGCGGGCCACCCCGTACCTGAACCACGGGGTGGCCCGCCCGAATGGCAGATTGTGCCACATGGGCATAGCCTGCCGACGTGATCAGCTCGACCCCCTCCGCCGGCTCGGCTTCGCTGACCGAGCGGCGCAAAGCGGCGACCCGGACGGAGATCGCCCGGGCGGCGGCCGGCCTCTTCGTCAGCCGGGGCCTCAAGGCCACCCGCGCCGAGGACATCGCCCAGGCCGCGGGCATCGCCCCGCGCACGTTCTACCGGTACTTCGCGACGAAGGAGGAGGCGGTCGCCCCCCTCTACTCGGCGGGCGCCGAGCGCTGGGCGGAGGCGCTGCGCGAGGCCCCGGCCGAACTGCCGGTGCCGCAGGCTCTCGAACACGCCGTGCGGAACACCCTCGTCACCGGCCGGGGAGTCTCGGCGGCCTCCTGGGAATGGGTCCGCACCCTGATCCGGCTGGCCGGCGCCAGCCCGGCCCTCGGCAAGGTGTGGGCGGAGGTCTGCCACACCTCGGAGACCACGATCGCGGAGGTGCTGGCGGAACGGGCGGCGGCCGCCGAGGCCAGGGCGTCGTCCTCCCCGTCGGCCGCACCCTCGACCGCCGCGCACACCGCCGACTCCCCAGGCGCACACGGCAGTTCCGGCGGGTCCGGACCTTCCGAGGCGGCCGGCCTCTCGAGCGGGGGCGACGCCACTGACGGGGACGACGCCTCCGAGCCGCCCGTTGTCGCCCAGGCGCCCCTCGCGTCCCCGCGCCAGCGCTTCACCGCCGCCGTGGCCAGTGCCGCCGTCCGGGTCGCGGTGGAGAGCTGGGCGGCGACCGACGCCGCGCCGACCGGCCCGCAGGGCCCGGCCGAGCTGGCGCTGCACAACCTGCGGGCTCTGCACGGGTTCGCGTGGGAAGCGGGACCGGCGAAGCGGACGTGACGCCGGGCGGAGGCGACCGGGACCGGCCCCTACCGCCCGGGGCTCGCCGCCCGGCCTCACCGCTCCGTTTCGGCTTCCGCGCCGCTCGGTCAACCCGTCTGTGCCGCACGTCCCAGGCGTCCGCTCAACTCCCTTGCGCAGTCCACCAGTTCTTGCGGCTCGCGGACCGAGAACTCGTACCCCAGCATCGCGAACCGGACAGCCACCCACTCCACCGGATCGCTCGTGGTCCCCCGCAGCCGGCATCGGCGCGTCCCGCCGCCGTCCGCGCTGCCGCCGCCGTCCGCGCCGCCGACGTCCCCGTCGCCCGTCTCGGACGGTTCCGGCGCGACCGACGTGCTCAGCCAGGACGGCAGCCTGGACGCCACCATCTCCGCGGGCGCGTCGAAGGTGACGTCGTACGCGTACTCGTCCCTGTCGGGACGCCGCTGGATGGAGCGCCGGAGGTATTCCGCCGCACTGCCCGTCGGCAGCTCGCGCGGCGCGAAGCGGGAGCCGGTCGCGAAGGGGTCCCGGACCCGGTCCACGCGGAAGGTCCGCCAGTCCTGACGGTCGAGGTCGTACGCCACGAGGTACCAGCGCCGACCCGTCGACACCAGCCGGTAGGGCTCGGTCAGTCGCCGCGACTCCGTGCCGTCCTTCGCGCGGTAGGCGAACCGCAGCCGCTCCTGCCCGGCGACCGTCGAGGCCATGACGGTCAGCGTCTCGGGTGCGATGCTCGCGCCGTCCCCGCTGGTCAAGGGCGTGGTCGCGGCCTGGAGGGTGGAGACGCGGTGCCGCAGTCTGGCCGGCAGCACCTGTTCGAGTTTGGCGAGGGCGCGTACGGAGGCCTCGTCGACGCCCTCCAGGGCGTGCCCCGCGCCGGCCCGCAGGCCGACGGCGATCGCGACGGCCTCCTCGTCGTCGAGCACGAGCGGTGGCATCGCCTTGCCCGCGACCAGCCGGTATCCGCCGTCCGAGCCCTTGCTGGCCTCGACGGGATATCCGAGTTCGCGCAGCCGGTCGATGTCCCGCCGGACCGTGCGCCGGGAGACCCCGAGGCGGTCCGCGAGCTCGCCGCCGGGCCATTCGCGGGGCGTCTGGAGGATGGAGAGGAGTTGCAGCAACCGAGCCGGAGTGTCCGTCGTCATGCTTCGAGAATGCCGCACCACTAGGACACGATCTGACCTATTGCGGTCCTACAGTCGCACTATGAACGACACGGACACCTCCACCGGGAACGAGAACGAGGCCGCGCCCGCCGCTCGGGCCACCGACACCGGGACCGCCGCCATGACATCGGACGCGTCGACGCCGGCGCCGGGCGACCGCCGCCGCTGGTTCGCGCTCGCGATCGTGATGACCGCGGCCTTCATGGACCTCGTCGACGTCACCATCGTCAACATCGCGATCCCGTCCATCCGGGAGGACGCGGGAGCCTCCTGGAGCCAGATCCAGTGGATCACCGCCGGTTACGCGCTCGCCTTCGCCGCCGGCCTCATCACGGGCGGCCGGCTCGGCGACATCCACGGCCGAAAGCGGCTGTTCCTCGTCGGCATCGGCGGCTTCACCATCGCCTCCGCGCTCTGCGGCTTCGCGGTGAACCCGGACATGCTGGTCGCCGCCCGCATCCTGCAGGGCGGCATGGCGGCGATGATGGTCCCGCAGGTGCTGTCGATCGTGCACGCCACCTTCCCGGCGCACGAGCGGGGGAAGGTGTTCGGGCTCTTCGGCGCGATCGTGGGGCTCGGGGCCGTCTCCGGTCCGCTGCTCGGCGCGCTGCTGACGGAGTGGAACCTGTTCGGGCTGGAATGGCGGCCGATCTTCCTGATCAACCTGCCGGTCGGCATCGCGGGACTGATCCTCGGCAGCCGGTTCATCACGGAGTCCAAGGCCCCGAAGGCGCTGAAGCTGGACCTGGTGGGCGTCGTCCTGGTGACCCTCGGTCTGCTCATGCTCCTCTACCCGCTCACCCGCGGCCGTGAGCTGGGCTGGCCGGTGTGGGGGTACGCGTCGATGGCGGGCGCGCTGGGCGTCTTCGCGGCCCTGGTCGCCTACGAGCGGCGCAAGGCCGCACGGGACGGCTCGCCGCTGATCGAGCTCTCCCTCTTCCGGGTGCGGAGCTTCGCGGCGGGCGTCGCCGTGCAGACCGTCTTCGGGATCGGCCTCGGCGTCTTCTTCCTGGTGTGGACGCTGTACATGCAGACCGGCCTCGGCTGGAGCCCGCTGAAGGCGGGGCTGACCGGGGTGCCGTTCTCGATCGCGGTGTCGGCGGCCGCCGGGATGTCCGTCCAGAAGCTGACCCCGCGCTTCGGGCGCAAGGTTCTCCAGGCGGGCGCCCTGACGATGACCGTCGGCGTGCTCCTCTACATCTGGGAGTCCGAGCGCTACGGCCTCGGCATCGCACCCTGGCAGATGGCGCTGCCGCTGGTCGTGATGGGCGTGGGCATGGGCCTGATCTTCGCCCCGCTGACCGACGCGGTGCTGTCGGAGGTGCCGCGCGAGCACGCGGGCTCGGCGTCGGGACTCATCAACACCGTGCAGCAGATGGGCAACGCGCTCGGTCTCGGACTCGTCGCCGTGGTCTTCTTCAGCGAGATCGGCGACCGGCTGGCCCCGGCCGAGGTCGGCCCCACCTTCGTGAACGCCTTCCAGCACGCGCTGGGCTGGGTGGCGCTGGTGATGTTCGGGATCTTCCTGCTGATGTTCGCTCTGCCGAAGCGGTCGGCGCAGCACCTGGAAGGCTTCGAGGACATCCCGGAGACGGGCTCCTCCGAGGAGCTTGAGCGGGAGAAGGAGCGCGAGTTCGCCGGCTGAGCAGGCGTTGCCGGTTGAGCGAGAGCCTGGTCTGCCGAGCTCCGTCGATGGGTTTCGGCTTGGCTCGGTGGGCCGGGCGCGCTGACCGCGCGTTCCCGGAGAGGGGCCCGTCACCGCAACGGTGACGGGCCCCTCCTCCGCGTCGGCGCACCAGAGGCATCGGGTTCCAGTGCCGACTCATGCCCGTTCCTACGTGCCCGTCCATGCCCGTTCATGCCCGTATCGCGCCTGAATGTGTTTACTTCTCAGAAATCCGGGCGTAGTCTCCGTGACGGAACCACAAGTTCGGGCATAAAACGTGGTAGCGGTCGGAGGGGAACGGACATGTACGCACCGGAGCGGCAGCAGGAGATCCTGCGGCTCGCCCGCGACGCCGGCCGGGTGGACGTGCTGTCACTGGCCGAGGAGTTCCAGGTCACCGCGGAGACCGTCCGCCGCGATCTGAAGGCCCTCGACCGCGCCGGCCTGGTGCGCCGCGTCCACGGCGGCGCCATACCGGTCGGACGCCTCGACTTCGAGCCGGACCTCGCCGAACGCGAGGGCACGTCCATCGACGAGAAGGACCGTATCGCCAAGGCGGCCCTCGCCGAACTGCCGGCCGAGGGCACGATGATCCTCGACGCCGGCACGACAGTGGCCCGGCTGGCCGCGGCCCTGCCGCTGGAGGCCGAGCTCACCGTCGTCACCCACAGCCTGCCCATCGCGGCCCGTCTCGCGGACCACCCCGGGATGCAGCTCCATCTCATCGGGGGGCGCGTACGGCACCGGACGCGCGCCGCTGTGGACGCCTGGGCGCTGCGCGCGTACGGGGAGATCCGCGCCGACGTCCTGTTCCTCGCCGCCAACGGCTTCTCCGCCGAGCACGGGCTGACCACGCCCGACCTCGCCGAGGCCGCGGTGAAGAGGGCGGCCGTCGCCGCAGCGCGCCGCGTGGTGCTGCTCGCCGACTCCGCCAAGCACGGCCAGGAGCATTTCGCCCGCTTCGGCGACCTGGGCGACGTGGACCTGCTGATCACCGACAGCGGGCTCAGCGACGAGGACACGGCCGCCGTCGAGCGCGGCGGCCCGGAAGTGGTACGCGCATGAGCGGCGTCGGCGGAACCAGCGGCACCAGCCGCAGCGCGGGCCCCCGGGGCGCCGACGGCGGGGCGGGCTCCCGCGGCGTCGACGGCAGCGTCGGCATGATCCTCACCGTCACCCCCAATCCCTCCCTCGACCGTACCTACGAGGTTCCCGCCCTGGACCGCGGCGAGGTCATCCGCGCCACCGGTGAGCGGATGGACCCCGGCGGCAAGGGCGTGAACGTGTCGCGCGCGGTCGCGGCCGCCGGGTGGCGCACGGTCGCCGTACTGCCCCTGGGCGGCGCGCCCGGCGCGCTCGTCGCCGACCTGCTCGCCACGCAGGGCATCGAGGTCGCGCCGGTCCCGGTCGCCGGAGCCACCCGTTCGAACATCGCCCTCGCCGAGTCGGACGGCGTCCTGACGAAGATCAACGCGCCCGGCCCCGAGCTGTCCGCCGAGGAACAGGAACAGCTGCTGGAGACGGTGCGCCGGCAGTCGCGCGGCGCGGACTGGATCGCCTGCTGCGGAAGCCTGCCCCGCGGGCTCACGCCCTCCTGGTACGCCGACGTCGTCGCACGGGCGCACGCCGCAGGCGCGCGCATCGCGCTGGACACCTCGGGACGTGCCTTGCTGGAGGCGCTGCGCGAGCGGCCCGACGTGGTCAAGCCGAACGCCGAGGAGCTCGCGGAAGCCGTCGGACGCCCCCTGGCCACTGTCGGCGACGCGGTGAAGGCGGCGGAGGAGCTGCGGGCGATGGGCGCCCGCGCCGTGCTCGCCAGCCTGGGCGCCGACGGGCAACTGCTCGTGGAGGACACGGGCGCCTGGTTCGCGAGCGCCCGCGTGGACGTCGTGCGCAGCAACGTCGGAGCGGGCGACTCCTCCCTCGCCGGCTTCCTCGTCGCCGGCGGCAGGGGCCCGGCGGCGCTCGCGTCCGCCGTCGCGCACGGCGCGGCCGCCGTCCAGCTGCCCGGCAGCGTGATGCCGACCCCGTCCGATCTGGACCCGGCGGCGGTGACGGTCACGGCAGAGGTGCCGGTGGACCGCCGACTCGAGGAGCCGGTGTCATGACGACCGCTCACCCGCGCCCCGCGGCGCGCGGCGGACCGGCCCGTGAACGGCGAGGCGTCCCGTCTCTCGCCGCCCCCTACGGCCGGCAGGGCACCCTGAGCCGCCCTGCCGACCACCAGGGGAAGCAGGAACCCAGCCCTCCTGCGACCCCACGGAGGCGGGGCCTTTCCTGCCCCGCCTCCGCCCTCCCCGCCCTCCCCGTCCCCCCACCCGCCCACCGCACCACTCCCCGGGCGATACGCGTGCGAAGGAGCCCGCGATGAGCGAAATGATCACCGCGGATCTGGTCGATCTCGACCTGTCCGCCGAAACGAAGGAAGCGGCGGCGCGGTCCCTCGCCGAGCGCATGGTGGCCCACGGCCGGGTGACCGACCTCGAGGGCTTTCTCGCCGACGTGGCCGCCCGCGAGGCGCAGATGCCGACCGGTCTCGACGGCGGCATCGGCATCCCGCACTGCCGCAGCGCCCACGTCACCGAGCCGACCCTCGGCTTCGGCCGCAGCGCGGCGGGCGTCGACTTCGGCGCCGCGGACGGCCCCGCCGACCTGATCTTCCTCATCGCCGCCCCGGCCGGCGCCGACGACGCCCATCTGACGATCCTGTCGTCCCTCGCCCGTCAGCTGATGAACGCGGAGTTCACCGACGCGTTGCGCGCGGCGGCAGACCCGGCGGCAGCGGCGGCGCTGATCCGCGGTGACGAGACCCCGGCGCCGACGACGTCCGGGACCCCGACGACGTCCGAGACCTCGGCGTCCACGGCGTCCGAGGCCACGGACGCTGGTCCCCGGGCGGACGCCTCCGCAG
>NZ_JBEPBI010000315.1:0-7402 GCF_040299045.1 Streptomyces sp. NPDC001027 | reverse complement strand
GGCTTCGGCCTGGTCTGGCTCGCGCTGGTGCTGCTCACGGCGGACGCATGGCGCTTCGCACGCCGCCCGAAGAGGCACGTCGAGGTGACCGAGGCAGCCACCATCCGGCCCGGCTCCACGGCCGTCGCGGCGGGCGCCGTCACATGGGCGTCGACGTTGCCGACGCACACGGCGATGCCCTCCGGCAGGCCCGTCCAGGCCGCCGCCTCGGCCGTCAGACCGCCCGCCAGATCGCCGAGCTGCCCGATCGGGTGCTCCAGCTTGGTGCTCACGAAGTCCGCGAAGTCGGGGTTCAGCGCGGCGAGGTACTCCGGCGACGGGTAGACGCCGTCCTGCAGCTGGCCCTTGTAGCCGGCGGTGCAGGCGTTGCGGACGTAGTTCCCGGACAGCCGCCACACGATCCAGTCCGCGGCCTCCACCCAGCGCTCGGTCCGGGCGTAGATCTCCGGGTCCTCCTCGAGGAGCTGCAGCGCCTTGGCGAACTCCCACTCCGAGGAGATCTTGCCGCCGTAGCGCTTGATCCACGGCTCCTTGCGCTGCTCGGCCAGCGCCGTGATGCGGTCGGCCTGGGCCTGGGCCGCGTGGTGACGCCACAGCTTGACGTAGGCGTGCGGACGGCCGGTGAGGTCCGGCAGCTCGCACAGCGGCGTGCCGTCGGCCAGCGTCGGCACCATGGTGCAGGCGGTGAAGTCCGTGCCGATGCCCACGACCTGCTCCGGGCGCACCCCCGAGCGGGTCAGCGCCTCAGGGACGGCGATGCGCAGGACGTCGATGTAGTCGGACGGCACCTGCAGCGCCCAGTCCGGCGGCAGCGCGGTCCCGTCCGGCAGCTCCCGGTCGAGCACGGCATGGGTGTACGGGTGCTCGGCCGACGCCAGCTCGGCGCCGTCGGAGACCCGGACCACCACGGCCCGCCCGGACAGCGTGCCGTAGTCGACTCCGATGACGTAGGTGTCGGGACGGGACTCTTCCCCGCGCTCGTCCAGGATCTCGGCGTTCACCACCGGACCGCCCTTCTGTTCGGTATGACAATCAACGTTCGGTATTGCGGATAGGGGAAAGGTAACCGGTGGTGTGGAGGATGGGGAAGGCCGGGGCCCGTGTAGACCCCGGCCGAGGTGAGGTCAGCCGGTCAACGGCGCGACGGTCACCTTGTCGATGTCGGGCGCGTATGCGGTGGAATTTGCGAAGGCGACGGTGTTGACGCCGGCTTTCAGGGTGACCGGGACCGGCAGGTCCCAGAAGTTGGACCAACTGTAGGTGTTGCGGAACATGACCGTGCTCGGGACGCCGTTCACCGTGATGTCCGCGGCCCTGGAGACGACGTTGGTGTTGTAGTTCCCGGAGCCCGCGACCTCGTCGTTGGCGTACCGCACGTTCATCACGTAACGGCCTGCCGCCGGGGCGTTCACCCGGAAGGCGAGGGTGTTGGCGGAGCCCAGTCCGATGTGGCCCACGTACTTGCCGCCAGACGTCCAGGGGTTGCCGGAGACGTCCGCGGTCCCGGCGAGGGCGGCGTCCTCGGCCTCGTAGGAGGCGACGCCCCCGGTGTCGGCGGCGCCGGTGACCCGCAGGTCCCGCAGGGTGAGGCGGCCGCCGCCCACGGGCGCGGCGGTGATGCGGTTGTTGCCCGCCGACAGGTACAGCCGCAGTGCCTTGTCGGTGACGCGGCCCCGAGCGGCGGCGAGGGTGACGGCGGTGGCGCCGTCCATGCTCAGGGTGCTGTCGCCGGTGGAGGCGTAGTCGGCGTGCACGGTGTAGTAGCCGTCGGCCGGTGCGTACACGTCGAAGGCGGCCTTGTCGCCGCGGCCCAGCACCAGGGCGCCGGCGCCGCTGACGCCCGAGGCGGAGTAGTCGTAGGAGGGGGAGCCGCTGATGTCGGCGTAGGTCGCCGGGTACACGGAGTCGGGCGTTCTGGACGCCGTGAGGTCGATCTTGTCGAGGGTGACCTCGTTCGTGCCCTTGGCCAGGGTCAGGGTGTGCCTGCCGGCGGTGAGGGGCACGCGAGTGCTCGCCTTGGCGCGGTAGGTCCAGTTCAGGGTGGAGCCGTAGGCGAGGGTCCCCGCGGAGTCGCCGTCCACCGTGAGGCTCTGGGTGGCGGGGCCGCCCGACTGGTTGCCGTAGAAGACGTCCAGGTCGTACGCGCCCGTGCGCGGGACGTCCACGGTGAAGGCGACCTTGCTGGTCGGCTGGTTCAGGCTGCCGACGTCCTTGGCGCCGGAGGTGGCGAAACCGTACGGGTTGGAGCGCGAACCCTGCGCGTAGACCGTGCCGCCGGTGACGGCCGCGCTCTCCGCCTCGTACGACGCCGACCACGGCAGGCTCGTCGCGGCGGGCGTGCCGCTGCCCGCCGGGTTCACCGTGACGCGGTAGGCGGACATGGCGTCCAGGCCGGTCAGCGGCACGGTGACGCTGCCGTCCCTGGCGACGGCGGCCCTGGTGCGGGACACCACGGCGGGCGCGGCGGCGGCGCCCTCGTAACCGCTCCACGCGGTGCGCTCGACCGTGACGTCGACCTTCTTGCCGAAGCAGGCCGGCACGTGCCGTATCACGGTGTCGACGGATCCGGAGGCGCCGCCGAGCAGCACCTGGGCCTGCTTGCGGCCGGTGTCCAGGGACGCGATGCCCTGCACGGTGTCGACGGTGTCGGGCTGCGGCGGGGTGAGTTGCACGGTCTTGCCGGTCAGGCCCGCGTACCAGCGCAGCAGCCACCAGGTGCCGTTGGGGATGTTCGTCTGCGCGGCGTTGTCGTCGAGGTTCCCGGCGATGTTCCAGTACGCCTGGTCGGCGTAGACCTTGTTCCGCTCGAACATGGACATCCACTGGATCATCTGTCCCGGCACGGACTGGTCGCGCCGGTTGCCGTACTCGTTGACGCTGACCGGCAGTGCGGGGATGCCCGCGGAGGCTTCCAGGGCCCGGTAGGCGGACAGGGTGGACTCGAAGCTCGACAGTGAGCCGGGGTCGAGCTCGTGCCAGGTGGTGACGTCCGGGAGGACGCCGGCTGTCTTCGCCCATGGATAGAAGTCGCCCATGAGACGGGCGTCGTAGTGCGTCTCGTTGGGCCCGGCGATCCTGGCGTCCGGGATGATCGACCTGATCCTGCGGTAGACGGCGGTCCAGTCGCTCTTGAAGCCGCTGAGCGCGGCCGCGTACGTGGCGCTGTCGGAACTCCCCAGCCCCGGATACCAGTTGCCGTCGGGCTCGTTGAACGGCACCCACACGAAATCGTCCGCGTCGGGGCGGGCGGCGACCTCGCGGACCATGCCGTCGACCTTGGACAGGTAGTCGGCCGGCCCCAGGTTCTCGTACGGCCACTGGACGTAGTCGTCCTGCATGTAGACATAGACGTCGCCGCCGCCGGCGCGGTCGAAGCCGGGCTTGACCGTCAGCGCGTCGCCGCCCGGGTGCTGCGCCCCGCCCTGCGGCTTCTGGACGACGGTGGTCATGTGCAGCGGGGCGACCAGTTCGTCGCCGGGGACGCCGACGTCGCTCAGGCCGTACAGCGTTCCGTTCGCTCCGTGCATCACGGCGCCCGTGGTGCGGCCGAGGTCGACGGTGACCCGCGGATCGGCCGCGTGGGCGACCGGACCGGTCAGGGCCGCGCCGGCCAGGACGACGCTGAAGGCGACCGAGCCCACGAGGCGCCGGGCCTTCGGTGATCTGCGTGCGGTTCGAGGCATGGATGTCCTCCGCCTCCCGCGTCGCTGCGGGAGGATCGTGGATGGGACCTGGGGAGGGGCCGGGGCGCGCGGGGAGGCGCGCCCCGGGGGTCAAGGGAGGCAGGCGCTACTTGACGGCGCCGCTGGTGATGCCGGCGACGACCCGGCGCTGGGCGACGACGAAGACCGCCGCCATCGGCAGGCTCATCATCACGACGTAGGCGAAGATGAGGTGCCAGTTGTTCAGGTAGAGCTGTGCGTTGGCGACCTGGTAGAGGTTGAGCGGGAGGGTGGCCCTGTCGCCGCCGCCGAGGACGAAGAACGCGTAGAAGACGTCGCTCCAGGCGAACAGCATCACCATGATCGTGGCGGTGGCGATGACCGGGCGCAGCAGCGGCAGGATGACCTGGAAGAAGACCCTGGCCGGGCCGGCGCCGTCCATGCGGGCGGCCTCTTCCAGTTCCTCGGGCAGATTGCGGATGAAACCGGTCATGAAGAAGATCGACGTGGAGAGGTACATCCCCGTGTAGACCGCGATCATGCCCAGCCGGCTGCCCGCCAGGCCGAGTTGGCGAAGCTCCATGACGATGGTGATGACGGCCGGCGGGAGCAGCAGTCCGCTGATGCTCAGCGCGTACAGCGTGCCGGCCAGGCGTCCGGTGCGGCGGGCGAAGACCCAGGCGGCGCCCGCGCCCAGCAGCAGCACCAGGACGACCGAGGGCACGACGACCAGCAGGCTGTTGACGAAGCCCTGGACGACCTTGCCCTGGTCGAAGGCCTGCCGGTAGTTCTCGCCTGCCTGCGCGTGGTGCGGCAGCGAGAGGTTCGGTTTGATCGCCTCGGCCTGGGGCTTGACCGAGGTCACCGCCACCAGCCAGAGCGGGATGCCGACGGCGACGGCCGCGACGAGGAGGACGGCGACGGGCTGCGCCCAGCGCAGGGGGCTCCGGCGGGCCGGCGCGAACGCGGTGACTGCGGTCACTGGTTGTTCTCCCTTCGGCGCAGGCCGACGATGACGGGCACGGCGAGGACGACGACGATGAGGAAGAGCACCAGGCTCATCGCGGACGCCTGGGCGTAGAGCCCCTGGCCGAAGACGCGGAACATGTAGATGTTGAAGACCTCCGTCTCGCTGCCGGGGCCGCCCGCGGTGGTGGCCTGGACGATGTCGAAGGTGTTCATGGAGCCGATCAGCGCGGTCGTGACGTTGAACGTCACCGCGGGCGCCAGCAGCGGGAAGCGGATCGACCAGAAGGTGCGCCAGCCGCCGGCGCCGTCGATGCGCGCGGCCTCCAGCACGTCGCCGGGCATGCTCTTGAGGCCCGCCAGGTAGATGAGCATGGCCAGGCCCATCCACTTCCAGCCGTGGATCAGCGTCACCACGAGCAGCGTCCAGGTCGTCGAACCCAGCCAGGGCGTGTCCACGGGACGGCCCGCCAGCGACGAGAGCACGCCGTTGAGCGCACCGTCCTGGGCGAGCAGCGCCCGGAAGAGGTAGCCGACGGCCAGGGCGGAGATCAGCACCGGGAGGAAGAAGACGGCGCGGAAGAAGCGGTTGAAGCGGGTGTCGCGCTCCAGCAGCAGGGCGAGGGCGAGACCGAAGCCGTTCTGGAAGACGGCCACCAGGACCGCGTACTCCACCGTGATGCGGATGTCCCGCGCCAGGGACCCGTCGTGCAGGATGGCGTCGAAGTTCGACAGGCCCGCGAACCCGATCTGTGGGTGGAACGCCGACCAGTCGGTGAACGGGTAGACGAAGTTCAGCAGGTTCGGCAGCAGGAAGAACACGCCGAACACGGCCAGTGCCGGCAGCGCGAACCACCACGGCTGGTCGGGCTTCCTGCGGGGGCGCTCGCGTCGGCCCTGCGGCGACGAGCGGTCCCGGCCCTTCGCCTGTGGGGCGGCGCCGGCGTCCATGGTGGCGGTGTCCACCATTTTTCTTACCTCCGGTACGGGGCCCCGGACGCGCCGCCGAGGGGCGGCCGCCCGGGGACGGGCTGGCGAAGGGCGCCGGTCAGAAGCCGGAGACGCCACGGGCCTTGAGGACCTGCTGGAACTGGTCCTGGGCGGCCTGGGCGACCTGCTGGGGCGTCTTCTTGCCGTAGATCATGTCGGCGAGGGCCAGGTGCATGTCCGGCGCGGTCAGCGCGTTGACCTGGAAGACGCCCGTGGCGGTGGACAGCGCCTTGGCCTGGGCGATCGCCGTCTGCGGCAGCCCGTCGGGGTTGGGCACGGACGGCTCCACGGACACCAGCTTGTCGGCCTTGATGTAGGCGGGGTAGTCCGGCCCGAGCCAGAACGACAGGAACTGCCGGGCGGCGTTCTGCCGCTTGGCGTCCCCGGTGTTGAACGCGACCACGCCGTTGGTCTGGTCGGGCGAGTACTCGGCGTTGGCCTTGCTGTTGGCGATCGGGAACCAGCCCAGCTTCTTGTCCATCTCCGCGGTGCTGGAGGTCGCCTGGATCTCGGACTGCAGCGAGGTGACGTTCAGGGCCATCGCGGCCGTGCCGTCCATGATCGCCTTGCCCTGGTCGACGAACGTGCCCGTCCGGTAGTTCTTCTGGGCCAGCCCGCCGTCGAGGATCCTCGTCTTGTACTTGGTGATCGCGTCGACGATCCTCTTGTCGGTCCAGGACCCCTTGTTCTTGTTCAGGTCGTCCCAGAACGACTGCGGCAGATCCGTCATCTGGGCCTGCACCTGCCACTGCAGGGGCCACTTGTCGCCGCCGACCTCGAAGAACGGGGCCACGCCCGGGACCTTCGCCTTGATCGTCGCGGCGGTGGCGAGCATGTCGTCGTAGCTGGTGGGCATCGCGGTGACGCCGGCCTTCGCGAAGACGTCCTTGTTGTAGTAGACGCCGAGGACGGCCGGACTCGTGACGATCGCGGCATACCGGTGGCCGTCGACCTGGCCGAGCCCCTGCTCCGTCTTCCCGAGCTTGGAGACCCAGTCCTCCTTGTCCAGCTGCAGCAGGTTCTTCGCCGGCTGGACGAACGGCAGCGTGCTGCCCGTGGGCTGCCAGAACATCAGGTCCGGCTTGTCGCCGGAGGCCAGCTTGGTGGGCACGTTCGACTCGTAGGGGTCGGGGATCACCTGGGTCGTGATCCTGGCGCCGGTGGCCTTCTCGAACGCCTCGACGGCCTGCTTGGGCTGCGCGACGCTGTTCTGCGCGACCCACATGGTGAGCTCGACGCCCTTGAGGCTCGCGGTCGGGTCGACCGACCCCTCGGGGGCGGCGCCGGAGGAGGCGGCGGTGCTGTCGCTGCAGGCCGTCGCGGTCAGTCCGAGGACGCAGGCAGCAGCAAGGACGGAGAGGGCTCTTCTCATGGCGTGATCCTTGGTACGGAGGGCGGAGGGCACGAGGGGAGGGGGGTGGCACGGGCGGAAAGGGAGGAAGGGGCGGAAGGGGCGGAAGGGGTTGAGAGGGGCAGGGGGACGGAAGAGGCGGGTGCGGCGGATCCAGGCGGAGACGGCGGTGGCACCTGGGCAGGGCGGCTGTCGGTGCGGCGGGCGCGAACGGCCCGTCCGGCTCATGCGGTTCTGGGCCCCGAGCTCTCCCGGAGGACGAGGGTGGTCTCGACCGGTGCGGGGGCCGGCGCGGGCGGGCGGAGGTCGCTGTCGAGCTGGGCGCGCAGCAGCCCGAAGGCGGCGCGGCCCAGTCCCTGGAAGTCCATGCGGACCGTGGTCAGGGACGGTGTGACGAAAGCGGAGTGCGGGGCGTCGTCGAAGCCGATGACGC